>JAKBCD010000029.1 GCA_021808205.1 Pseudomonadota bacterium
GTACCACCTCGCTCAACTGGCTGGGCGGGATGATGCGCGGGATGCCCCGGCTGGGCACGCTGATGCTGCTGGGTACTGCGGGCATGGCGGCTCTGCCTTTGGGTCCGGGTTTCGCTCCGGAGTTTTTGCTGTTCCAGGCGGTCATCGGCGCGGCGGCCACCGGCAGCATCCTGGCGCGGATTGGGTTTTCGGCCCTGATTGCGGTGCTGGGCATCAGTGCAGCGCTGGCGTTGGCGGCGGCGGTGCGGATCATCGGCATGGGCTTTCTGGGCCGCCCGCGCAGCCTGCACGCAGCGGCGGCTGAGGATGCGCGGCGCGGTCCCTTCCTCGCGATGGCGCTGCTCGGCCTGCTCTGCGTGCCCTTGGCGCTCGTCCCGGGGCTGATCCTGGAGCTGCTGAACCCGGTGATCATCTTGCTCGCCCCCCAGGCTGACGCCCCACCACTTGCCTACGCGCCGCTCAGCCTGCTGGTGCTGGCCGGGTTGGCCGCCCTGGCCGCCGGGTTCGTGCAGACTCGCTGGGGTGTGCGCGGCCTGCGCGAGGTTCCAGCCTGGAATGGCGGGTTTGGCCGTCCACCCACCTGGCTGCCCTTTGGCGACCCGCACACACAAGCCAGCGCCAGCGGCTTTGCCGAGCCGGTGATGCGCGTGCTGGGCAAGGGGTTGCTTGGCACCGCCATGGCAGACCCGGCCGAGCGTTTCCTGCTCCTGCCCATGTTCCGGTTGCAAATGCGCTTCGTGCGGCTGGCCGAGCGGGTGCGCCGCGCCACCATCCGCGAGCGTCTGGCCTTCGTGTTCGCGGTGCTGGTGGCCTTTCTGCTGGCTCTCGGGTTGGGGCAAGGGGGCTGAACATGCTGGGTTTCGCTCTCGCTTTCATCGCCACCGCTCTGCATATCGCGCTCTGCTTTGCGGGCGCACCCTTGGTCATGGGCGTCACCAACAAGCTGCGGGCCTGGCTGCTGGGGCGGCGCGGCCCGCCCATCACCCAGCCTTACCTTCATCTCGTCAAATTGCTGCGCAAAAGCACTCTGCTACCGGACACGGCGACAGATCTGTTCACCCTCTGGCCGCTTGGTGCCTTTTTGGCGATGGCTGTTGCCGTCATGCTCATCCCAGGTTTTGCCACCGGCATGCTCACCGCGGATGCGGGTAACTACATCACCATCGTCGGGCTGTTCGCTTTGGCCCGCGCCGCCATCATGCTGGGCGGGTTGGAAACCGGCTTTGGTTTCGGTGGCGCCGGGGCCTCGCGTGAGGCGCTGTTTGGCGTGTTTGCCGAGGGCGCGCTGCTGGTGCTGCTGCTGGCCTTCACCCTGCTGACGCAGGATACCAGCGTGGACGGCATCGCCACCGCCTTCCGCGCAGCTCATATCGGCATTTCCGTCTCGCTCGGCTTTACCTTGGCCGCCATGCTTACCGTGGCGCTGACCGAAGCCGGACGCATCCCGACCGACAACCCCTCAGGCCATCTGGAACTTGGCATGGTGCATGAGGCGATGGCGCTGGAATATTCCGGCCGACTTCTGACGCTGGTCGATTATGCCGGGATGCTGCGGCTGCTGGCCTGGATGAACCTCATCGGCACAATTTTCCTGCCCTTCGGCATGGCCCGCGCCACGGAAATTTTTTCCTGGCCGGTCGGGCTGGCGCTATGGGCGGGCAAGCTCGGGGTGATGGCGGCGGCCCTTTCCATCTTCGAGGTTTCGCGGGCGAAGATGCGGGTGTTCCGGGTGCCGGAATTCCTGGGGGCGGCTTTGCTGCTGGGCATGTTGGCCGGCGTGTTCCTGTTTGTCGCGGCGAGGATCGGCGCATGAGCCTCACCTTCTCGCTGGCGCATCTCCTGGGTGGCATCATTCTGCTCTGCGCGTTTTTGCAGCTTTCCCAGCGGCGGCTGACTGCGATGATCACGCTGTATCAGACAGAGGCGTTGGTACTTTCGGCGGCGGCGTTCTGGCAGGGCTTCGCCCAGGGCGAGCTTAATCTCTATCTCACCGGCCTGATCACCTTTGTCTTGAAGGCGGTGCTGCTGCCCTGGGGCCTGCGCGAGATCGTGCTGCGCTTCAACATGACCCGCGCCGTGGAAACCGCTTTGCCGATGGCGGTTTCCATGATCCTCGGTTTGGCCCTCATCGGCATCGCGGTGCTGGTGGTGCTGCCAACAACGATGAGTTCGGTTTCCCTCACGCGGGAGGATCTGGCCATCGCCCTTTCTGTGGTGCTGCTGGGGCTGCTTTTGATGATCGTGCGGCGCAATGCGCTGGCTCAGATTATCGGGTTTCTCTCCATGGAAAACGGGCTGGTATTGGCGGCCATCGGCATGCCGGGGATGCCGTTCGTGGCGGAGTTTTCCGTGGCGTTGCTGGTGCTGCTGGCGTTTCTGGTGGTGGGGGTGTTTTTACTTCGCATCCGTGAGCATTTCGACACGCTGGATCTCTCCGGGCTTGAGGAAATCGAGAGGCGTGGGCGGTGAATTTCGCCCTCCTTGCCATTGTGTTGCCGTTTCTGGCAGCGGTTTTGCTGGGGCTGGTGGGGGCACCGCGCCGCGGGGCTGTTGCCAATGCGGTGGCGAGCCTGGCTCTGTTCGTGCTTACCCTGGCGGTGTTCTGGGGCCATAGCCAAGGTTTGGTGGCGGTGGACCCGCTGGCCGCCTTGTTCGGCACGGTGACGGGGTTTGTAGGACTCACGGCCTCGCTGGTGAATATCGGCTATGTCACCACCGATGCGGCGCGGATGCCCTTGCGGCGCTGGCGGCTTTACCATGCGCTGTTTCAGATTGTGCTGGGGGCGAGCCTGCTCGGGCTTTACGCAGATAATGTCGGGCTGCTCTGGGCGGCGATGGAAGGCGGCACCATCGCCATGACGCTGGGTGTGAGCCTCTACCGCACCCCCACGGGGCTGGAGGCGGCATGGAAATATTTCATCCTGGGCGGTGTTGGCATCGGGCTCGCTCTGTTCGGCACCATGCTGGTTTATCTGGCTGCCCAGCCCGCACTGGGGCCTGGCTTCGCGGCGATGAGCTTTGCCGCCCTTTCCACCCATGCCGCGCATATTGATGGCGCGCTGCTCACCCTTGCCTTCGTATTCATCCTGTTCGGCTATGGCACCAAGGCGGCTTTGGTACCGTTGCATGGCTGGCTGCCGGATGCCTATGCCGAAGGCCCCGCACCGCTCACCACCGCGCTCTCCGGCCTGTTGATCAATGTGGCGCTACTGGCGGTGCTGCGCTTTAGGCATTTGATGGAAGCCAACGCGGCGGCGGGTGGTTCGGCGATGCAGCCGGGGCCATTCTTGCTCACGCTGGGGCTGGCATCTTTGTTTCTGGCGGCGTTTTCCTTCTCCCGCCGGCGAGATTCGCGGCGGTTTTTCGGGTTTTCCTCCATCGAGCATTCCGGCATTTCGGCCTTTGCCTTTGGAATAGGCGGCCCGGCGGCGATTTTTGGCGGATTGCTGCATATGGTGCTGCATACGCTGCTAAAATCCGGCCTGTTCCTGGCGCTCATCCGCGCGGCCAGCCTGCGCGGTTCGGCAGCACCCGGAAATTACGGGTTCTCGCATCTGCGTGGCCTGCTGCGGGCAAATAAATATATCGCCTGGCTGCTGGCGGGGAGCATCTTCGCCCTCTCCGGCCTGCCGCCATCGGGGCTTTTCGTCAGCGAGTTCATCATCATCAGCCAGACCATCCAGCGAAACCCTTATATGTCTCTGCCGCTGGGGTTGGGGCTGCTGCTTTGCGCGGTGGCGATATTGCGCAATATCGGGCCGCTGCTGTTTGCCCCGGCGCCGCATGAGAAACCCAAGCCTGCCGGACGCGGCGCCTGGCTCATCGCGGCGCATCTCGCGCTGGTGTTTCTGATGGCCTTCGCCATGCCGGGCCCGCTGGTGCATCTGCTTTCCCGCGCGGCGGAGGCGCTGCAATGAAGCTTTTATCTCCCGCAGCCTGGACTGCTTATCAGGGCCGGTTCATCGCCCTCTGGACGGATGCCGCCCGCGCATATGCGCTATACGAACCGGGTGAACTGGTGGCGGTAGAGCTGCGCGACGGCACCTATCCGGCCCTGCCCTACCCAGGTGCAAACTGGTTCCAGCGCTTGGCGAAAGACCTTAACGGTCATACAGCCACCGGCTTTGCCGACACCCGTACGGCAATAGAGCATTTCCGCGAGCTGGATGGCCACGCTGCCTGGCCGGAATTCAAAGCCCCGAACGTCGAGGGCGTGCATCAGGTGGCGGTGGGGCCGATCCATGCCGGGATCATCGAACCGGGGCATTTCCGGTTCTCGGTAGTGGGGGAGCGGGTACTGAAGCTGGAAGCCAGGCTTGGCTACGCGCATAAAGGCACGCTGAGACTGCTGCGCGGCAAATCCGCCCGGCAGGCGGCGCGCTACGCGGCGCGAATCTCGGGCGATGCCACGGTCGCGCATTCAATCGCCTTTGCCCGCGCGGCGGAGGCGGCTTTGGCGATGCAGGTGCCCGAGCGCGCCATTTATCTGCGTGCGTTGATGGCGGAGCTGGAGCGGCTCGCCAACCACACCAGCGATATCGGCTTTATCGCGAGCGATGCCGGGTTCGCGTTTCTGGATGCGCGGTTTGCCTTGCTGCGGGAATATCTCTGCGCGGCCGCGCAAGCCGTTTTCGGCCACCGGCTGATGATGGACATCGTGGTGCCGGGCGGGGTGGCAGGGGATATCGCCGAGGGCGGCGCGGAGGCGATTGAGGATGCGCTGGACGCGCTGGAGCGCGAGTTGCCCAGCCTGACGCGCGTGTTCGAGGATTACGCCAGCCTGCAGGACCGCGTGGTGGGCGCGGGGCTGGTGCCGCCCGCGCTGGCGGCGTCCTACAATGCGGGGGGGTATGTGGGCCGTGCCTCTGGCCAAAATAGCGATGCGCGGCTGGTGCCGGGTTATCCGCCGTATCAGGCGTTGGGCCTTTCCGTCCCGGTGGCGCAAGAGGGCGATGTGGCGGCGCGGATAAAAATAAGGCTGGAGGAGATTCCCGAGAGCATCCGGCTGGTGCGCGACATTTTGGCAGCCTTGCCGCAAGGCCCTGTGGCGATGGTGCCGCCCATGGCCACCGGCATGGGGTTGGGTGTTGCGGAGAGTTTCCGCGGCCCGGTCTGGCATTGGCTGAATATCGATAACGGGCAGATCCAGGATGGCTTCGTGGCGGATGCCAGCACGCTGCATTGGCCGCTGCTGGAATATGCCGCCACCACCGCCATTCTCGCGGATTTCCCGTTGATCAACAAATCGATCAACGGCTCTTATTCAGGCGTTGATTTGTAAGGGGTTACGCCCGCACGATGGATTGTGAATAAAGTGCGGTGCCGTAGGAATCCACGAAAGACCAGTCTAGTTGCTTGCCGGAAAGCCGTGCGGCCATGAAGCCGTGGGAGCCGGAGGCGAAACCGTCCCGCACGGCGGGTTCGGGCTGGTAGGTTTCCGAGCCGGCCCCGGTGCAGACATAGGAGATGTTGTCCATCTTCACCGCCTGCAAAATATGGTCGTGCCCGCAAACATAGAGCGGCACGTTATGTTTTTGCAGGATGGGGTTCAGCCGGGCGATGAGATCCGGCTGGTCGTGGTCGTAGCCATCAGCATCATCTTGCGCGGTGTAGATGGGATGATGGCCGATGACGATGTTCCAATCGGCTGTTGAGGCGGCGAGCTTTGCGTCCAGCCAGTCCAGCTGCTCCTGGCTGTTCTGGCCCGCCACCGCCACCCGGGTGCCGTAGTATTTTTTGATGAAGGGGGAAGTATCCAGGTAGTAAAATGCTGCTGTAGCGCCGCCGGGCAGGGCCATGGTTTCCGTGTAATAGCGCGCAGGGATTTGCCAGCGCGGGGTTTGCTTGGCGTAATCGAGCTGCGCCTGCACATTGCCGCGATAATCGTGGTTGCCGAGAATGATCTTCCAGGGCGTTTGCAGCGAGGGCGCGGTGTACACGTTCTCAAACGAGGTTTGCCATTGCGGGTCGGAGACTGACTCCACCCCGTTTTCATAGAAATTATCGCCAACGGAAACGATGTGGTCGCTGCCGATCTGCTGCGCGGTGAGGCCCATCTGGTGCGCGACGGCACGTTGGTGGTGGTAGCCATGCCGCCCCCAATCTCCCACCAGCAGGAAGGAAACCGAGGCATCTTGCGCGCTGGCCGGGCGGGCAAGGGCGGCGCCCGCGCCGAAAATGGCGGTGGTGGTAACAAATTCGCGGCGGGTCAGCTTCATGGCGGCTCCTGATGAGTACCGGCGCCCTGTAGCAACGGCTACGAAACGCTGTGTGACAATTCTGTGAATTGGTCCAACTTTAAAACCTCGCCCGCCAAATAGAGGCTGCCGCAGATAAGCACGCGAGTGGGGGCGGTGATCTGGCCCAACGCCCCGCGAATATCCGGCCCCGGCAGGGCGCGGCCGTCAGAGGCTTCGATGATTTTTTCCACCGGCAAGGCAAGATGCTGCTCAGGTTCTGTCACCGCGAACAAAGCGGCGGCATGGGGGTTGAGGATGCGGATGAACTCCGTCACGTCCTTGGATTGTTTCATACCCAAAATCACGGTGGTGGGTGTGACCCAATCTTGCAGCTGTTGCGCCAGAATTTCAGCCCCGCCGGGGTTATGGGCGCCATCCAGCCATAACTCCGAGCCCGGCGGCAGCACCGCGGCGAGCGGGCCGTGCAGCCTTTGCAGCCGGGCTGGCCATTCAGCCGCGCGCAGGCCCACCGCCATGGCACCGGGCGGGATGTTGAATCCGGCGGCGCGCAGGGCGGCCAGTGCAATGCCCGCATTTTCTACCTGATGCAGCCCAGCCAGGGCGGGGCGGGGAAGATCCAGGCCTTCGAACACCATGCCGGTTGGCGTGGGCTCGGCCTGCCATTCCAGCCCACGGCGTAAGTGCGGGGCGTTCTGCTTCGCGGCTTCTGCGGCGATGCGGGCCAGAACCTCGGCGGGCTGATAGCCGGTGATAACGGGCACGCCCGGCTTGATGATACCGGCTTTTTCACCCGCGATCAGCTCCAGCGTGTTGCCCAGAAAATCCTGATGGTCCAACGATATGGAGGTGATGGCGCAGGCGGCGGGCTGCACGACGTTGGTGGCGTCCAGCCGCCCGCCCAGCCCAACCTCGATGATGCAGAGATCAGCCGCGGTGCGGGCGAACAGCCAGAAGGCGGCGGCGGTGATCGCCTCGAATATCGTGATCTCGTTGGCCTTGTTGGCAGCCTCGATGGCGTCCAGCGCTTCGGCGATTTGTTCATCGGTGGCAAGTTTGCCGGCGAGGCGGAAGCGCTCGTTAAAGCGCACCAGATGCGGGGAGGTGAATACATGCGCTTTCAGCCCGGCGGCTTGCGCCACCGCGCGGGCGATGGCGCAGACCGAGCCTTTGCCGTTGGTGCCCGCCACGTGGACCACCGGGGGCAAATGTTTTTCTGGCGAACCCAGGGCCAGGAGCAGGCGTTGCAGCCGGTCGATCTTGAGATCGATCATGCGCGGGTAGAGGTTGTGCAGGCGCTCCAGCGCGGCACTCACCTTCAACCGGGGGCCGGTCGCCCCGGCCTCGCGTTGCAGCTCGTTGGTCAAGCGGCCTTCTTGTTCGCCGTGGCGAGAGAGATGATGCGCGCCAGCGTGGCGGTAAGCTCCCCGCGTTTCACCACCATGTCGATCATGCCGTGCTGGTGCAGATATTCAGCGCGCTGGAAGCCTTCGGGCAGTTTCTCGCGCACGGTTTGCTCGATAACCCGCGCACCCGCGAAGCCGATAAGCGTGCCGGGTTCGGCGATCTGGATATCGCCCAGCATGGCGAAAGAGGCGGTCACACCCCCGGTTGTGGGGTCTGTCAGCACCACGATGTAAGGCAGCCCGGCTTCCTTCACCATCTGGCTGGCGATGATGGAGCGGGGCATTTGCATGAGGCTGATCGCCCCTTCCTGCATTCGCGCCCCGCCGGAGGAGGTGTAGACGATGAGGGGGGCGGCTTGCAGCACGGCGAGGCGGGCGGCGGCGACCAGGCCCTCGCCCACGGCGGAGCCCATGGAACCGCCCATGAATTCAAACGACATGGCGGCGACGACGGTGGTATGCCCGCCGACGGTGCCGTGGGCGACGAGGATCGCGTCGTCCTGTTTGGTTTTGTCCCGCGCGTCCTTCATCCGGTCCGCGTAGCGTTTCTGGTCCCGGAATTTAAGCGGGTCTGGCGTGGCTTTTGGCAGCTCAATGCGGGTGAATTGGCCGTCATCGAAGGTCCAGTAAAGCCTGTCCTGCGCGGTGGCGCGCATGTGGTGGCCGCAATGCGGGCAGACTTTTTTGCCCGCTTCCAGCTCGGTATGAAAGATCATCTGCTGGCAGGAGGGGCATTGATGCCAGAGATTGTCCGGCGCCTCCTTGCGGCCAAGCAGGGTGCGGATTTTGGGGCGGACGAATTCGGTAAGCCAGCTCATGGGGTAGGGATTTAGCCGGTTTGGGGGAGGAAGGGAAGGTTTCTGGGGGAGATGGATGGTTAAGGCAAAATCGGTTCCAGGGGGCCAGACATCGAACACTCGCTCGGTCCTCCAGCGGTTGCCGGTAATCAGTCGGAGTGTTACATTCTAGTTATGATTGTAGGAGTACCAGAATTCGTTGAGCTGCGTGACACAGCCATCGGGTGGCTTAATCTCGCTTAGGAAATTGCAATCAAAGAGGTTCAAGAGTTTCAAGACGCGAGTTCTCTATTCGATGAAATCGAAGAAGAGCATGGCCAGTCCAAAGCCGACGAAGAAACGACCAAGTTTTGGAATGCCTCCCGCTATAAGTTGAATAATTCCATTTCGCTTCTCCAGCAGTCTATGGAAATTGAGCTGAAGGCACGAATTGCCAAAGTTAGTCCGTATCTGCTTAGTGACTGTTTCAAAAGTGCAGTTTTAACCAAAAATTTCAAGCATGTATCTGTAAAGATTGAAAATATTTCCAAAATCTTCTAATAGAATTTTGGCTGAAACTGTGGCAACCTGACTGCAACTCGAAAGAAGGAGCTGAAGTGGCCAACCACAGTCCAAAGAAACGCAATCCTGAGCTGATCAAAATTGCCAATACAATTCCTAAAGGAGATAACCTTTATGAGGTTGAAATGGAGCTGTCTGGGGACAGCTCCATAAAGCTAAAAATTTCAGTTACTGTTGAGGCAGATCAGGAGGTAGAGGTTTGTGAGAAGGTGTACACTGAGCTTTACAATCTGTTTTGTCGGTTGGCTCAGGATGTTGGTCTACCCGCTTCCTCTTAGAAAAATCTAGATGACCAGTTATTACTGCTTTCCCTCCGGTCAAATCTATATACAAGTGACCTGAGGGATATTCATATTCTTTATCGTTCATCGTTTACCTTGGTAAAATTGAAATTATGGCGTAGTTGCCAATCAATTTTTACCAGATTTAATCATGGTACACTTGAACGTACCATTGTCCGTTGCTCTGATCTTTCCAAGAAATTTTGTACAATATTTCAAATGATGTAGAACTTGTGCTAACTTTAGAAGTGCATGTGGTGATTTGATTCTGCTGACTAGAATTAGGGCCAAAACCCAATAAACTTGTTGATATTTCCTTGATCGGATGATTCTCTACTCCCGATTCGGGGGTGGTAAATGAGGCGGAACCTATTTTGGCTGTCTGACAAGCAATGGGCGAAAATTGAGCCGCTTTTGCCAACTGATGTCCGGGGCAAAGCACGTGTTGATGACCGGAAGGTACTG
>JAKBCD010000030.1 GCA_021808205.1 Pseudomonadota bacterium
GGGTTATCTGAACACACGCCAGATGTCCGCCGCCTTCCAGATCATGCGCTCCAACGAACTTGTCTGGGCGCGGCTGGTGAATACCTATATTCTGGGCGAGCGCGAGGCGATGACGGATCTCAGTGCCTGGAACGCGGACCAGACGCGGATGCCGGCAAGGATGCACAGCGAGTACATGCGCGGCTTGTTTCTCGAAAACCGGCTCTCCGCCGGGCGTTTCGCTGTGGAGGGGCGCGTGATCGCGTTGCATGACATCAAAGTTCCGGTCTTCGCCCTCGCCACCGAGCGGGATCACATCGCGCCATGGCGATCAGTTTACAAGCTGGCCCTGTTCACGGATACCGACTTCACCTTCGTGCTGAGCTCAGGCGGCCATAATGTCGGGATCGTCAATCCGCCGAAAGCTGAAATTGGCTCTTTCCGGATCGGCAGGCGCCAGCCCGGCCAGCGATATAGGGATCCGGATAGCTGGGTCGCCGCGGCGGAACAGTGTGGCGGCTCCTGGTGGCTCGCCTGGCAATCCTGGATGGCGGGGCATGGTACGCATAAGCGTGTACCCCCGCCATCAATGGGGTCAGCGGAGCATAACCTTCCGCCTTTGACAGATGCTCCTGGGAACTATGTGCAAATGCCATAAGGAAATCCATGCCAGGACGTACTCTAAGGATGAGTGTTGAATGAGTACCTACATCTGGGCGTACTGCCCATTGTTTGCCGTTCCTGAATGATAGATGTGTCATGGATTTTGTTCGGCCGACAGGATGGTCAGCTATCAATATCGGGGGGTAGTGCCTGCTCTGACCAAGTTGGTGCCCAACCGCCCCGTGATCAGAAATCCTCACGCCATTGGAATGTTCGGTTCAGAGTACCTGACCAGAACCCCAGAACGACCGTATCGGGCGCAGAGCAGTCAGGAGCTGACCGATCAAGCCACCATCGTCGCCTGGCGGCTGGCATAGCGTGCCCACGCTTCGGCGGCATCCTCGTCGAACAACTCGGTGAGTTTGCGCATCATTGTGCCGCCTAATTCCTCGGCATCCACGATCGTGACCGCGCGGCGGTAATAGCGCGTCACGTCATGGCCAATGCCGATGGCGATGAGCTCCACTGCATCACGCGTCTCAATCTCCCTGATCACGTCGCGCAGATGCCGCTCCAGATAATTTCCTGGATTCACCGAAAGGGTTGAATCATCAACCGGTGCGCCGTCGGAGATCACCATAAGAATGCGCCTGTGCTCGGGTCTGCTTAGCAGGCGGCGATAGGCCCAGAGCAGCGATTCGCCATCGATATTTTCCTTCAGCAAACCTTCGCGCAGCATCAGCCCAAGATTTTTACGTGCCCGGCGCCAGGGCGTGTCAGCGGCCTTATAGATGATGTGGCGCAGATCGTTCAGCCGGCCTGGATTCGGTGGTTTGCCTGCCTGCACCCAGGTTTCACGGCTCTGCCCGCCCTTCCAGGCGCGGGTGGTGAAGCCGAGCACTTCCACTTTAACCGCGCAGCGTTCCAGCGTGCGGGCTAGAATATCCCCGCACATCGCCGCCACTGTGATGGGCCGACCGCGCATGGAGCCGGAATTGTCGATCAGCAGCGTGACCACGGTATCGCGGAAATCGGTGTCGCGCTCACGCTTGTAGGTGAGGGCGAGCAGCGGGTCGGCGATGACGCGGGAAAGGCGGGCCGGGTCCAGCATGCCCTCTTCCAGGTCGAACTCCCAGGCGCGGGTTTGCTGCGCCAGCAGGCGGCGTTGCAGCCGGTTGGCAAGTTTGGAGACCAAGGCTTGCAGATGCTGTAATTGCTGGTCGAGCTGCAGGCGCAGCCGGCCTAGCTCATCGGCATCGCATAGATCCTCCGCAGCCACCTCTTCGTCGAAGGCGCGGGTGAAGGCGCGGTAGGCGGTTTTATCGTCGCCGGGCGGCTGATTGCGGTGCTGCTGCGGGCCGGCCGGCGCCTCGCTCCCTTCGCTGGATTCTTCGGCGGTGTCATCCGTATCGCCGGAGTCCTCCCCGCCCTCGGCTTCGGCAGTTTCCGGGGCGGCGGCCAGCATCGGCGCTTCCTGTTGCTGGGAATCGCCCTGCATCTCTTGTGAATTATCTTGTTGCGGAGTCTGCTCACCGCCCTCGGCATCCTGCTCGGCCTCTTCGTCACTGCCCGGCTCGGCCTCGCCCTCCGCCAGAGCCACGGCGGCCAGCAACTTACGCGCGGCGGTAATGAAATTTGTCTGGTTGTCCCGCGCGGCGGCAAGGTCGCTCAGCGCCTGCTCCGCATCCTGACCCAGCGTGCCGCGCCAGAGGTCGAGCGCGTGTTTCGCGGTATCCGGCACCGAGGCAGGGTCCATCCGTTCGCGCGCCAGCAGCGAGAGCGCTGTAGAGAGCGGCATCTGCTCGCGCGCGGTGAGGTTTTCCATCCCCGCCTGGGCACATTCCTCGCCCAACCGGCTGCGCAGATTGGCCGCGACACCGGCCATGTATTCCGAGCCGACAATTTCCACCCGCGCCTGCTCGAGTGCGTCAAAGGCTTCCTTGCCTTCACGCGAGTGAGGCGCACGGGCATTGTGCAGGCTGTCATCATGATAGCGCAGCCGCAGGGCAATGGCATCCGCCGCCGCCCGCAGCTTGGTCATCTCCGGGGCTGGCAGCGCGCGCGAGGGCGGCGGCAACCGGGCGCGCCTGCCGGTAAGCCCGGAAGGGCCTGGCTGGTAGGCCACCTGCACATCGGCATCATGCGCCATGGCGCGCAGTGTGCCCGAAATGGCGCGTTTGAAATCCTCTGCTGCCTTGCTCTGGTCCTGCTTTCCGCTCATGGCGTGTCAGGCGCTCTTGCGCAGGCCGGTCGGAATTTCCTCGTTAAAGCAGCGCTGGTAATACTCAGCCACCGTCTGACGCTCAGCCTCGTCGCATTTATTGAGGAAGGTGAGGCGGAAGGCGAAGCCGACATCGCCGAAAATGCGGGTGTTCTCTGCCCAGGTGATGACGGTGCGCGGCGACATGACGGTGGAGAGATCCCCGGCGATGAAGCCCGCACGTGTGAGATCCGCCAGCGCCACCATGGCGCCGACGCGCTTCTTAGCCGCTTCATCCTTCGGGTCGTACTTCATCTTCGCCATCACGATCCCGACCTCCTGCGCATGCGGCAGGTAGTTCAGCGTGGCGACGATGTTCCAGCGGTCCATCTGGCCCTGATTGATCTGCTGGGTGCCGTGATACAGCCCGGTGGTATCGCCCAGACCCACCGTGTTAGCGGTGGAGAACAAGCGGAAGGCAGGGTGCGGACGAATGACGCGGTTCTGGTCCAGCAGCGTCAGCTTGCCCTCCACCTCCAGTACGCGCTGGATCACGAACATGACGTCCGGCCGACCGGCGTCGTACTCGTCGAACACCAGGGCGCAGGCGTGCTGCAATGCCCAGGGCAGGATGCCTTCGTGAAATTCTGTCACCTGCTTGCCGTCCTTCAGCACAATCGCATCTTTGCCGACGAGGTCGATGCGGCTGATATGACTGTCCAGATTGACCCGGATGCACGGCCAGTTGAGGCGTGCCGCCACCTGCTCGATATGGGTGGATTTACCGGTGCCGTGGTAGCCTTGCACCATCACGCGGCGGTTGAAGGCGAACCCAGCGAGGATGGCGAGCGTGGTCTCGCGGTCGAACTGATAGGAAGTGTCGATCTCCGGCACATGCTCGGTGCGGGCGGAGAAGGCCGGCACCACCATGTCCGATTCAAAGCCGAAAACCTCGCGCACCTTCACGGTGGTGTCCGGCAGATCAATTGCCGAGGTCGGCAGGGGGCTGGTTTGGGTCGTCACGCCGTCGTTCATTTAGTCGATTCCTATCAATTGCGCCTTGGCGCTAGCGTCGTTGTCCTGAATAGCCCTCAAGGGGCAGAGGCTGGCACTTCTGTATGCCGGGATGGGGTTAGTTTGCCACGTAGGGCCGCGTAGGCAAGGTTGATCGTCTTCAAAGTCTCCTCGGCCTTGCGGTCGCCGTGGTTGGCATCGGGATGATGGCGTTTCACCAGCTCCTTGTAGCGGGTTTTCACCGCCTCCAGAGTCACCGGCCAGGAGAGCCCGAACACCTGCAAAGGCTCACGCAGATCGGCCGGGGTGCCGGGGCTAGGAGTTTTTTTTACGCGTGGTCCAAAGGCAAAAGCTTGAAGCTCGGCCTCGACCGCCTCTTCCAGCCGTGCCGCCTTACCGTTCTGGCCCAGTGGCCAAGTGGGGCGCTGCCAGGACGAATCGGCACGGGTCGCAGCCTCGATCTCGTCGGCGGACATACCTTTGTAGTAATCCCATGAGGCATTATAGGCGCGGACATGCTCCAGGCAGAACCAATGGAACTCCCGCAGCGTGGTGCGGGATTTTGGCGCGCGGTATTCACCCGCGAGTGGGCAGCCATGGCTCTCACACGGCTGGCCGGGGGCGGCTGGGTCTGGCGCATAGGCGCGGCGCTTGTTCCGTGGCTTGTCGTCAGTCGAAATCATGCGCCTAATGTGCGCGTTCATGCGCCGCGCGGCAACAACCCTGTGCGCGGCCATGCGCGCGGCGCAGGACAGATTGGAGTATGACGATGAGCAGGAGCGAACGGATAAAAGCAACGCTGGAGGCGGCCTTCCAGCCGGCTGCTTTGCAGATCGAGGATGAGAGCCGGCGCCACGCCAACCACGCCGGGCGTAACGGGCTGGAGGCGGGTGAAACGCATTACAAGGTAATGATGGTTGCCACAGCGTTCGCAGGGCTTTCGCGCGTGGCGCGCCAGCGCGCGGTGAACGAGGCGCTGGCGGGTGAGTTTTCCACCGGCATGCACGCTCTCTCTCTCACGCTGCGCACGCCAGAGGAGATGGAGCGCGCTTAATTGCGGCCGTAATTATCCTCCAGCCTCACAATATCATCCTCACCCAGATATGCGCCGGACTGCACCTCGATGAGGGTGAGGGGAATTTTGCCGGGGTTGTCCAGCCTATGGACGCAGCCAAGCGGTAAATAAACGCTCTCGTTTTCCCGCAGGAGAATCTGCTCCTCGTTACGGGTGACGAGGGCGGAGCCCGCTACCACCACCCAATGCTCGGCGCGGTGGAAATGCTTCTGCAATGAGAGCTGGCGGCCCGGCCACACAACAATGCGCTTCACCTGGAAGCGGTCGGCCTGGATCAGGCTTTCATAAAACCCCCAGGGCCGGTAGGTGCGGTTGTGGCTCTCGGCTTCCAGCCGCTTCTGGGCTTTCAGCTTATCGACAATTTTTTTAACGTTCTGTGCCTCGCTTTTATGCGCCACCAGCACCGCATCCTGGGTGGTGACGACCACGACGTCCTGCACGCCCAGCAGGGCGGTGAGCATACCATCTGAGCGCGCATAGCAATTGCTGGCGCCTTCCAGCACGACATCACCTTGCGCGAAATTGCCTGCGCCGTCGCGCGGGGCGATATCCGCCAGGGCAGACCAGGAACCGACATCCGACCAGCCGAGGGAAGCAGGCACCACGGCGGCCTTGCTGGTTTTTTCGGCGATCGCATAGTCGATGGAGATATCAGGCGCGGCGGCGAAGGCGGCTTCGTCCAGCCGGATGAAATCGAGGTCTGTTTTGCGCCCGGAAACGGCGGCACGGGCGGCTTTGAGAACCTCCGGCGCGTGGAGCTGCATCTCTTCGATCAGCAAATCCGCCCGGAACACGAACATGCCGGAATTCCAGAGATAGCCGCCTTGTTCCAGCATGGCGGCGGCGCGGGCGGCATCGGGTTTTTCGATGAAGCGTTCCAGCTTGTGCACGCCGTCCAGCCCCTCCAACGCTGCACCTTGGGCGATGTAGCCATAACCGGTTTCAGGTGCAGTGGGCTGCATACCGAAGGTGACGAAATACCCGGCGCGCGCGGCGGCGGCGGCACGGGCAAGGGCCGCGCGCAGGGCGGGTAGGTCTTGAATCGCGGCATCCGCGGCCATAATCCAGAGCACGGCCTCAGGGTTGGTCTCAGCGGCCAGCAGGGCAGCGGCGGCAATGGCCGGGGCGGAATTGCGGCCCACAGGCTCCAACAGAACCTGAGGCGAGCCGATACCGGCATCGCGGAGCTGTTCGGCCACCACGAAGCGATGGTCCTGGTTGGCGACGATGATGGGGGCGGTGAAGCCCGGCCCGGTGGCACGCAAGGCGGTTTGCGCCAGCATCGGGGTTTGCGAGATCAGCGGCCAGAATTGCTTGGGAAAGCTCTTGCGGGAAACCGGCCAGAGCCTGGTGCCGGAGCCGCCGCACAGAATCACCGGAACGAGCGTGGAGTCCGTGGTTTGGCTCGGCATTTTATTTCCCTTTATGCGACGTGACACTGAGTTAACCGACCTGCCTGGAAACTGTCCAGCGAGGCTGCCAGAGTAGGGGCATGACCGATGTTCCTTCCTCCGTCCGGCTGCAAGACCTCACCGCGTCAGCACTCGACGCCCTGCTGCCAAACCGCCCGGTGATTTTGTTGCCGCTGGGCAGCCAGGAGGATCATGGCCCGCATCAGCCAATGGGGGATTTCGTGCTGGCGGATATGCTGGCTGAACGTATCGCAAGGCGGGCGCAGGGCGCGGGAACACCCTGCCTGGTGTCCCCCACGCTGCCCTTCGGCGTGGCCGATTACTTCGGTTCCAGCCCCGGAGGGATGGCATTGGCGCCGGAGAGCTTTCGCCGTATACTGACCGATTTGCTGGATGGGCTGCGGTGCCACGGGCTGAACCGGATCGTCATTCTCAACGCCCATGGCGGCAATATGCCGGTGATCCATGAGGTGACGTTGGCGCTACGCAAGGCGGAGAACGTAGTGGTGCCGTCTTTCTATCTCTGGAAAATCGCCCGTCAGCTGATGGAAAAACGGAGCGTGAAAAGCGCGCGGTTTGGTCATGGGGCGGAGCCGCTGCTGTCCTTGAACATGGCGCTGCGGCCGGGCTGCGTGCGCCCCGGCGCGGTGCCGGTTGAAGGCGGCGAGCTGCTCGGGCTGAAAGTAAAGGATTTCGGCGCGCTGGATTTCGAGGGGCTGAGCGTGGAGGCGCCGCTGGAATTCAACGCCGTTCCCAAACCCGCGATCAAGGCCGCCTGGGCGGAGGGGAGTGGCGCGCTTGGCGAAGCGCTGGCGGAGGAGTTGGTAGAGGTGGCGGCGCGGTTTGTGGCCCACGCCGCCGCCCATATGGATTAAACGGCTAGAGACGCTTCCAGAATATCCAAGCCCTCTTCCAGCAGTTCATCGGAGATGGTGAGCGGCATCAGCAGGCGGATGGCATTGGCGAACACGCCGCAGGAGAGCAAGATCAACCCTCGCGCGGCGGCGGCGGCCAGAATCTTCTTGGTCGTGTCCGGGTCCGGCTCGTTGCCGCCACGGCTCTTCACCACGTCGAAGGCGATCATCGCACCGGGGCCGCGAATGCCGGAGATGGGATGGGTATCATTACGCTTGGAGATGGCTTCCAGGCGGGCCTTTAACTTCGCGCCGATCACATTGGCGCGTTCCACCAGCTTCTCCTCCTCAATGACTTCCAGCACCGCCAGGGCGGCGGCACAGCCCAGCGGCGAGCCGGCATAGGTGCCGCCCAGCCCGCCCGGCTCGGCGGAATCCATGATCTCGGCCTTGCCGATGACACCCGAGAGCGGGAACCCGCCGGCCAGGGATTTGGCGATGGTCATGATATCCGGCTTGACCGAGCTGTGCTCGATGGCGAACATCTTGCCGGTGCGGGCGAAGCCGGTCTGCACCTCGTCCACCACCAGCAATATGCCGTGCTCGTCGCAAATTTTGCGCAGGCCCACCAGCAGCTCTTCAGGTGCCGGCAGGAAGCCGCCTTCGCCCTGTACGGGTTCGATGGTGATGGCGGCAACGCGCGAGGGTTCGATATCCGCGCGGAACAGCATGTTGATATATTTCAGCGACTCTTCCACCGACACTTCAAACTGCTCATGCGGGAAAGGCGCGTGGTAGATTTCCGCCGGCATCGGGGCGAATTTTTTCTTGTAGGGCAGAACCTTGCCGGTCATCGCCATGGTCAGCATGGTGCGGCCATGATAGCCGCCGGCGAAGGTGATCACGCCGGGACGGCCAGTATGGGCACGGGCGATCTTGATGGCGTTTTCCAGCGCCTCGGCGCCGGTGGTGAAGAAGATGGTTTTCGCCGGACCCTCGATGGGTGCCAGCGCGTTCAGCTTTTCCGCCAGCTTGATATAGCTGTCATAGGGCGTGACCTGGAAGCAGGTATGGGTGAAGGCATCCAGCTGCTTCTGCACGGCCGCGATCACCTTCGGATGGCGATGCCCGGTGTTGAGCACCGCGATGCCGCCGGCGAAATCGATATAGCGCTTGCCCTCGATATCCCACAGCTCGGAATTTTCTGCCTTGGCTGCGAAGACAGCATGGGCATTGCCCACGCCACGCGGCACGGCCGCCACGCGGCGGGCCATCATTTCGCTGTTCGTGCTCATCCTGGTTGCATCTCCATCGCGTGAAATTGTTTCACCGCGTTTGCGGCTCGTTTAAGATTATAAACACTTAGCGGTAGGCTTGCCAATCAATTCACTTGGCTTTGCCTTGTGGCGGTAGTCTTTTTTTCGAAACGAGGGCTGACGGGTGGCGCGCAGGCTGTGCGCTCAATTCCGGTCACGTGCGCCAAGGGCGGGCCGTCCTGGCAGGCCGTGAGGCAGACTTGCATGTCCGCCTGCTGCCCTGAGATCACCGCTTCCACCGTGCCGTCGGTCAGGTTGCGTACCCAGCCCGCGAGGCCAAGGCCGCGGGCAGTGTGGGTCAGCCAGTCCCGGTAGCCCACACCTTGGACGCGGCCGTGGATGACCAGATGTAGTGCCCTCATGGTCTGGCCAGCCGAGTGAACCGCATGGCGGCCTCCACATCAGCCAAAATCCTCGCCCGCCGGGTCAGGTCGGTGGAATCTTCGCCCCATTGCTCGGCCTGCCAAAGCTCATCCAGTGCGGCGGTGGCGCAGGCGGTTTGCGGGTCCAGCGCGCCCTCCGCCACGGCGAGGCCCAGCACAAAGCTGCCTAAAGCCGGGACCAGCACGCCCAGCGCCGCCAGCTCGTAATCCGAGCGGGGGACGAGAAGGGCTTCCAGCTTGCTCTTCGTCCAGGACAGTTGGCTTACCGGCATCAGCCCGTTGGTGGTGATGAGGCCGATGCCATGGGTGGTTTCAACCCAGAGTAGCCAGGGGTCCCATTCGGCATGCTGGCGCGAGACAAGCGGCGCTGGGCTGTCCGCCCGGTAGCAGAGCAGATCATTCAACCCATAGGCGGCGAGCTGGATGATGATCTCCGGCCGATGTGCGGCCACGCGCTCGCGCGCTGTGCAGGCAAGCTGGGTAAGCGGCAGATCGTCGGGCGAAAAATCCGCCGCGGCCTCGTCCCATTCCTGCGCGATAGCCTCGGCGAGTGCCCGGTAGGGCACGGCGAGTGCCGCGCCGCTCGGCATTTTCACCACCTTTCTGTCGAGCTGAACGAGATAGAGCCCGGCCTCTTCCAGCGGGGTGGCGTTGGACCAGAAGCGCTTCATTGGCCGAGTAGCGAGTTCAACAGGCTGCGCGGGGTATTTGCCGGCTGGCCGCTGGGCGCAGGGGTGGTGGAATTGCTGGCCGGAGC
>JAKBCD010000031.1:0-2168 GCA_021808205.1 Pseudomonadota bacterium
AGGTTTTGCGTGTGCTGCCCGGCACGGAAATTCATTTCACCGAGGCGCCGTCTGGCACATTGGTGGACAACATGTTGGCGGACGGGCTTGATTGCGCGCTGCTGCCCGATGAAGCCCCCCTGCCCGAGCGGATAAACCGCTGGCCGATTTTCACCGACAGCGCCATGCTCATCTGTCAGGAAACCCATAGCCTGGCGCGCCGCAACCAATGCGCGCTGGCTGACCTGGAAGGCGAAACACTGCTGCTAGGCGATGATTGCGGTAATTTCGGAGAAAAACTGGCGCAGTTGACTGAAGCGCCCCTGCACACCCAGCGCATGCGCGCGAACCCGGCGCAGATGCAGGAGCTTGTACGCGCCGGTTTGGGGCTGGCACTGCTCTCCAGCCGTGTGAATATCTCGCCTCCCTTGGCGGGCCGGGCCTTTGTCGAGCCAATGCTGCAACGCCAGATCCTGCTCGCCGCGGTGGCTGGAAGGCCGATGAACGCCGCCGCCGGCGGCTTTATCCGCCTCTGCCGTGCCAAGGCGTTTGATTAGAGCCGGATGATTTTAGATCGAATCACGACGTGATTCGCCCTGAACTCTGAATCCGATTCTAAAACAATGAGATAGTTGGCGATTTACGCTTTAGGGAACGCGCACCAGGTCCGTACCAATAAAGGTCGGTATCGCCAGTAGAAAACTGCCATGGTCGGTCACCGTCAGCATTGGCCCCGGCTTGAAACTGTCAAAATCCGGCGCGAAGCGGTTCCAGGTCTCGGTGGTGCTGCCGGGCATGGCGATAATCAGGATGGTCTTGCCCAGCAGGCTCTCTGGCGGCGCGGTAAAGGCGAATTGGTGCGGATCGTGCCCGAACACCGTCACCGGCAAATCGATGTCGTCACGCAAAAGCGCGTAACCGATCTTGCCGGCATCGTACCAGCGCTGTGCGGCAACCGCGTCAATTCCCGGCGGCAACTCTGCGCCCAGGCCGGTCCAGTCTATCGCCTGCAGCATCGGGGATTGGCCGGGCTTGAAGGAGAGTGCCAAAGCGGGGGGCAGGCCAAATTGCACCAGCGCCACGATAAGCAGCGCCGCCAGGCCCAGCAGCGCGCCTGAAAGCCCCGCCGCAACCCCCATCACCCGGCGAGAGCGTCTTGTCGCCCAATCCCCCAGCAGCGGGAACAGCATCAGATAGCCGGGGGCAGCCCAGTGAAACAGAATATGCGTGCGTGACCACAGCCCCACGACAGCAAAAAGCAAAATGGGGATGATAGCGGCCCAGGCCAGCAGCCAAGAGGAACGTGAGGCCGCATTGACCCAAAAGCCACGCACCAACAGCCAGATCATCGGCGCCCATAGCCAGGGCAACACGTATAGCGCCTCGCCGCCCCACACTGTAAGCGGCATCAGCGGGCGCAGCCGCAGCCCCGTGGCGCGGTCGCCCTGGTAACTGAAGCTTGCCCAATGGTGCTGCACATTCCAGAAAATTACTAGTGAAAACAAGGCCAGCGCCAGCAAAACGCCAACCCAGGGCCACGGCCGCCTTAATTCCCGGCGGGACACCGGGTCCAGCAGCACGCCGAAAGCCGCTCCCACCAGCACCAAGGCGGCATTGTATTTGGAGAGCATCGCGAGCCCCGCGAACAGCCCCGCTGCCAGCCACCAATACGGGGCGGGTTTTTGCTCCGGCAGGCCCAGCGCGCGGATCAACGCATATAAAAACGCCAGCAACGCCGCATCTAGCGGCCCATCCGGCAGCACCCAGCTGCCGAATGCGAGCGAAAACACTGGCGCGATGGAAAACGCCACCACCGCCCAGAATCCCGCCTTCTGCCCAAACAACCGCCTGGTGATGAGATAGAGCAGCCAGGAGGAAACCCCCGAAAGCAACACGAACGGCAACCGCACCACAACCGGCGCCGCCGAGCCGAACAGATGGCGGGAGGTCAGTTCCAGCCACCAGGAGGCCAGCGGATGGTCGAAATAAGAGGCGCTAAAATGCCCCGTGGCCGCCACCATGTAGCTTTCGTCGATGCCAAGGCCGGACCCGCCCGCCAGCAGCAAACGAAACCCAAGAGCGATCAGCACAACCAGAAGCGTGGCGTTCATGCCCGCCTGCATCGCAACCCACACCCGGCTTGGCAAGCGCGCCCCTACCAATTCTCGCTGGCACGGCGTATATCGCGC
>JAKBCD010000031.1:2268-9003 GCA_021808205.1 Pseudomonadota bacterium
GCAAACGAAACCCAAGAGCGATCAGCACAACCAGAAGCGTGGCGTTCATGCCCGCCTGCATCGCAACCCACACCCGGCTTGGCAAGCGCGCCCCTACCAATTCTCGCTGGCACGGCGTATATCGCGCGAATGTCCGCTGAATCAGACCAATTACATGAGCAGATCGGCCGCTCGGTCGCCCTGCTGAGGAGGCATCTTTGACTGGGATGCCGCTGTTCTCAAGCTCGAAGAGCTAAACCACCGGGCCGAAGACCCGAATCTCTGGAACGACGCTGAGGCCGCGCAAGCTTTGATGCGCGAGCGCAACCGCATCGCCTCGATGGTCGATGGCGTCAACGCCATCACGTCCGAAGCAAAGGATACGATCGAACTGATCGAGATGGCCGAATCCGAGGCTGACGAGGCGATGGTGAAAGACGGCCTCGCCACGCTGGAGCGCCTGGCCGCCACCGCGAAGGAGAAGGAGATTGAATCCCTGCTCTCGGGCGAGGCCGATAGCCGCGACGCCTTTGTGGAAATCAACGCCGGTGCGGGCGGCACCGAGGCGCAGGACTGGGCGCAGATGCTGGCGCGCATGTATCTGCGCTGGGCCGAACGCAAGGGATTCAAGACCGAGATTATGGAAGAATCCGAGGGCGAGCAGGCCGGGATCAAATCCATGACCATCCAGATTTTTGGCACTAACGCCTATGGCTGGCTAAAGACCGAGGCAGGCGTGCATCGGCTTGTTCGCATCTCACCGTTCGATGCCAATGCGCGCCGCCAGACCAGCTTTGCCAGCGTGTGGGTTTATCCGGTGGTGGACGACACGATCGAGATCGAGATCAACCCGGCGGATTTGAAGGTGGACACGTTCCGCGCCTCCGGTGCTGGCGGCCAGCACGTAAACAAAACCGAATCCGCCATCCGCATCACGCATATACCCACCGGCATCATTGTCGCCTGCCAGACCGACCGTTCCCAGCACCGCAACCGCGCCACCGCGATGAACATGCTGAAGGCGCGGATGTATGAGCAGGAATTGCAAAAACGCGAAGCCGCATCCGCCGCCACGGAAGCCGCCAAAACCGATATCGGCTGGGGCCACCAGATCCGTTCTTACGTGCTGGCCCCCTACCAGCTGGTGAAGGATTTGCGCAGCAACTACGAAAGCGGCAACCCCGCCGCGGTGCTGGATGGTGCGCTGGACCCTTTCCTTGCTTCCTCCCTGGCGGCGCGCGTTGGCGCCACGCGCTCCGAAGCCTCGGCCATGGCGGAATAACAAAAAAGGGGGCCTTGCGGCCCCCTTCATGTTCACGCCTCTGGTTACGCGGCCTTGGGCAATTCCGGCTGAGAGGCCTCGATTGTCTTGGCCGGCTGCGCCGCCTTGGTGGAAATCTCGATCCGGCGCGGTTTCGCGCTCTCCGGCACCACGCGGCGAATGCCCACATTCAGCAGGCCGTTCACCAGCTCAGCCCCCTCGACCACCATATGCTCGGCCAGCACAAAGCGACGCTGGAATGCGCGGGCGGCAATGCCCCTGTGCAGGAACTCGCCCTTCTCGGGTTCCTCGGCCACGCGGCCGGAAACCAGAAGCGCATTATCCTTCACAGTCAGCTCAATATCCTCCGGCGCGAACCCGGCCACGGCAAGGCTGACGCGGTAGGTGTCCTCTCCGGTTTTCTCGATATTGTAAGGCGGGTAGCTAGCGGCTTCCTGCGGCAGCGTGTCCACAAGCCGGGCAAGCCGGTCGAAGCCAACAGCGGTGCGGAAAAGCGGCGCGAAATCGTAAGTCATGAGGTAACCTCCTTCAAAAGCAAGGTATGCAGTAAGTTCATAAACACCCGTTCGGTTCCCTGTCTGGCGAGCCGGATGAGCGCCCAACCCCTCAAGGAGGCGGCCGGGCAACAAGTATTATAGGAATTTTTCTGCCGGCTTCAAGAAAAAATGAACACGGCAGAGATTGAAGAAATACCCGCGCGCGACGCTTATACTATTCTGCCCCGCAACCAAAGGACGCGCTTGTTCAGCTTTTTCATCGCCATCCTCCCTGCTCTGCTGCTCTGGGAAATCGCCGCGATCAAGGTGAATGTCCGCTTGCCAAAGGCCGCCCGCAAGCGGCTGTTCAAGCTCGGCGCCCGTTTTGCGCTGTTGGCCTTGGTTATCGAGCTGTTAGAGTCTATCGTACCGGAAAGCGGACTCTCTCCACTCGCCCATGCCTGCGTGCGGGCCCTGTTCCTGGCCGCCGTGCCGGAAGAGCTGGTGAAATTCGCCGCCGTCAGTCGCTTCGGCAAGCGCGAGCTGGATGAGATGGGCCCCGGCATCGCCATTCTAATCGGCGTGGGCTGCTCGCTTGGCTTCGCGGTCTTCGAGAACAAGCTTTACGTGCTGGGCGGCGGTTTTAGCGTTTGGCTCATCCGCGCTTTCTCGGCCGTGCCCATGCACGCGATCTTTGGGTTCACCATGGGCTCATTCATGTCCCTGTCCTGGCAAAGCCGAAAAGGCTCGGCTGACCGATTGATGCTGCTGGCGCTCATCGTGCCGATCGCATTCCATTTTTCTTATGACTTCCTGATCTATTTGCAGGCTTACGCCCCGGCGCTGCTCTGGCCGCAGAAAGCCTTGCCACCGCTGATGCTTGTCGAAGGCCTGTTCGCGCTCATCCTCACCAATCATGCGGTCAACGGGCAAACGGCCCTCTACGGCAGCCATGTGCCGGTTGACCCAAAAGGCAACAGGGCGCTGGGGCTTTCCGTCGTCATGCTGCTGCTCAGCTGCATCATTCTCGCCCTGGCAGTGGAGTTCCCATGGGTGCACGGCATCGCCATCTGCGAGGCGTTACCCCTGGTTTTCACGCTAGACCTCGGACTCCTCGCTCTGGCGCGGTCGCAGGGCTACGCCTAACCCGCCGCGGCCACCAGCGTGCCGCCGGTAAAGCGCCAGATACGGTCCAGATATTCCGCCCCGGTCAGCCGGTGCAAGATCAGCAGCACCGTGCGGCCCTCCGTCGCGGCGTTAAAGACGCGGAAGAACTCCTGCTCCGTCGCCGCGTCCAGCCCCGCGCAGGGTTCGTCTAGCAGAATAACCGGGGCGTTCATCAGCAATGTACGCGCCAAGGCGAGGCGCCGCCCCTGCCCGCCAGAAACCGTGGCCCCGCCCTCTCCCAGCCAGCTATCCAACCCCTCTGGCAAGGCTGCCACCACATCCGCCATCTGCACCGCTTCCAGTGCCGCCCACAGCTTTGCATCATCCGCCGCGGGGTCGCCCAGCAGCAGATTATTGCGGACGGTGTCGGCGAACAGATGCGTCGTCTGCCCCAGATAAGCGATGCGGTGGCGCAGCGCCTCGGCGGAAAGCTGGGCGATATCCGTACCGCCGAAGCGGATCTGCCCGCTCACCGGTTGCACCAGCTTCAGGATCAGAGAGGCGATGGTGGATTTGCCAGCTCCCGACGGTCCCAAAATGGCGGTGCGCGAACCTTCCGGCAATTGCAGAGACAGGTTTTCAAATACAAACGGCCTATCCGCCGCGTAACGAAAACTCACATGCTCGAAGGTGATCGCATTACGGCTTGGCATCGCGGCTGGAACAGCCGGCTCTGGCACTGGCGGGCCCGCTTCTGCCGCCTGCACCACGCGGGCAGCCGCCTTTCTGGCCTGGCCGTAGAGCAACCCGGCACGCGGCAGGCCAAGCACGGCCTCGAACGCGGCGGTCAGCACCAACACGGCCGCCACGGCGCCAATCGGCAGGCCTAAAAACCCCAGTAGGATCGCCAGCAGAATGCCACCCTGCGCGGCAATGAAAGCAATGGCGCTCAGTTTCGTGCCTTCCGCCGTCAGCTCCCGCTGCGCGGCAAGAAGCTGGGCTTCACGCGCCTGCACCTCGGCCAGCATGCGGCCTTCGGCGGCGTATATTTTCACCTCCCGTAGGCCATGCAGGGCATCGAGCGCTGCGATCCGCAAACCCGCCATTGCCAACCCCGCCTTGGCGGCATTTTCCTCGGCCGCACGCGCCGCCCGCCAAGGCACCCAGAACGCCACAAAACAAAACGGCACCAGCACGAGCAAGGCCAGACCGTGCTCTCGCTCCAATGTCCACACCAGCATGGGCAGCAGCAGAATCGCGCCCAGCAAGGGCAAGAAGATCCGCAAAAACAGTCCATCCAGCGTATCCACATCGTTCACCAGCCGTGCCAATGCATCGCCCGAGCGGCGCAGACCGAGCCCGCCCGCAGCGCTACGCGCCATCCCCCGGAACATCCACACGCGCAGGTCCGCCAAAGCGCGGAAGATCGCCTCATGGCCGACCACGCGCTCGCCATAACGCAGCGCCACACGGGCCGTACCAATCCAGGCCAGCATGACCGGCACCGCCAAAACGCCACCCACGATGGCCAGCGCCAGTACATGCCCGGAAAAGCCCATCAGCACCACACCCGCCGCCAACGCGGCAAGGGAAAGCAGCACCGCCAGGAAAAGCCAACCAGGCTGCCTGGCCCAGAGCAGCGCAATCCGCGCGATCGGGCTCATGCCACCACCCCGCGCCAGCTCGCGTAGCGCAATGCGTCCAGGTCAATTCGCTTCGCACCTATGGTCTTGGCGAAATCCATCGCCTGGCTGGAATGCGTGGCCAGCACCACTGTGCGCCCAGCGGCGAGATGCTTCAGGCTTTCCAGAATGTCCTGCTCCACCGCCGGGTCGAGATGCGAGGTCGGTTCATCAAGCAGCAGCAAGGGCGCGTCCTTCAGGAAGGCACGGGCAATGGCAATGCGTTGCGCCTGCCCGCCGGAAACACCAAATCCACCCTCGCCCAAGGGTGTTTTGAGCCCCTGCGGCAGAGAGGCAATCAGCTCTTCCAGATGGGCGTTGCGAATGGCGTCCTGCAACTCGTCCTCACCCGCCGCGGGGTTGGCGAAGCGGATGTTCTCTTCGATCGTGCCGGCGAAAATCACCGGCTTCTGGCCGATCCAGCCCAGCATGCGCGTGCGCGCCGCCGGCACCAGATCCTCCAGCGTAGCGCCGTTGATGGAAATGCGGCCGGCTTGCGGAGCCAGGAAGCCGAGGATCAGGTCGATGATCGTGGACTTGCCCGTGCCCGACGCGCCGGTGAGCAGCAGCATTTCACCGCGCCCCACCTTGAAGGAGAGGTTTTCCAGCACAGGCCGCGTCTCGTCCCATGCGAAGGTCACATGCTCGAAGGCCAACGTCACCCCATGCGCGGCGACCGAACGGATATGCACCGGCGGCACCGCGGGCGGATCGTCCGGCAGGGCCTGGAATTCTTCCGCCACGGCCTCCACTGCCATGCGGTCCCCATAGACAGCGGCGAAGCCGCGCAACGGGGCAAAGAATTCCGGTACCAGCAGCACCAGAAACAGGGCGGTGGGCGCCAGCTCGTGCGCGCCGCGCAGCACAGGGGCAAAGCGGATAACGATAAGCACAAGTGCCGCCGCGGCGGCGAGGTCCAACGCGGTGGAGGAAAGAAACGCCATGCGGAGCACGCGCATGGTGCGCTCCCGCAGCTCCTTCGCTGCCGCGGCAAGGGCTTTGGCCTCGCCCTCCGCGCGGCCGGCCAGCACGATGGTGGAAATACCCCTGATCCGATCCATGAAGCGCACCTGCAAGCGGGTCATCGCCAAAAACTGCTTCTTGGCGGCAATGCCAGCGCCAATTCCCGCCACCGCCATTGCAAACGGCACGAACAGCCCGGCGATCACCAGAATCAACCCGGCGCGCCAATCGGTCAGCAGCGCCACCAGCCCAACCAGCCCAGGGCCAATGATGGCCAGCCCGGTGGCGGGCACCCAGCGGGCATGAAAGCCATCCATCACCTCAACCCTGTCAACCGCCGTGGCGGCCAGCTCAGCGGAATGCCGACCGCGCAAACCGGCCGGGCCCAGCGCCATCAGAACGCTTAAAACCTTGCCGCGCAACCGCCTTCGCGCCGCCGCCCCGAGCTCGAAATTTCGGCGCTCAGCCTGTATTTGCAGCCAGGCCCGCGCCAGCACGGCCAGCACAAACACCAGCGCGCTGCCCCAGGCCGTCAGCCCGGCAGGTTGCACACGCAGCAACGCCGCCAGCAGCCTTGCGGCCGCACCGGCCTGAATTACGCCACAGGCGATACCGGCACCGGCCAAAAACAGGGAAAGCCGCGCCGCGTTAAATCCGGATTTCTGTTCGGCTTTGATCCAGGGATTCGGAGCTCTACTCATGCCGACCTACTTAACCCCACCATCCTGCCTTGCCCAGGGCTGGACGGGGACAGAAAAATGATGAAAAGCCGTGCCCGATGATCGTTGCCCGAACACATGACGAGCTTGCCGCCGCCCGCGCAGCACTGGGGCCCACAGGCCTTATCGCGACCATGGGCGCGCTGCACTCAGGGCATATCGCTTTGGTGGAGGCGGCCAAGCAAAGCGGTTTAACACCGGTGGCGAGTATTTTCGTCAACCCCACGCAATTCGGCCCGAAGGAGGATTTCTCCCGTTATCCGCGTGACGAGGCGGGTGACATCGAGAAGCTTGAGGAAGCCGGCTGCGCTCTGCTCTGGCTGCCTAGCATGGAGCAAATGTATCCTGGCGGCAATGTCACCACCGTGCATGTTGGCGGACCCAGCGCGCATTGGGAAGGTACCCACCGCCCCGGCCATTTCAACGGTGTCGCCACGGTGGTGGCCAAGCTGTTTGGGCAGATGCGGCCCGATGCCGCGTTCTTCGGTGAAAAAGATTGGCAACAAGTGCAGGTGGTGCGCCGCATG
>JAKBCD010000032.1 GCA_021808205.1 Pseudomonadota bacterium
AGGTGAACCCGCAGGACATCGCCCTGCACACCAAGCGCAACATCATCGCCAACCCCAACTGCTCCACCATCCAGATGGTGGTGGCGCTGAAGCCCCTGCATGACCGCTTCAAGATCAAGCGCGTGGTGGTTTCCACCTACCAATCCGTCTCCGGCGCGGGGAAGGAAGGCATGGACGAGCTCTACCAGAACACCAAGGTTTCCTTCGTGAACCAGGCGGCCAACCCGCAAGTGTTCCAGAAGGACATCGCCTTCAACGTCATCCCGCAGATCGACGTGTTCATGGATGACGGCTTCACCAAGGAAGAATGGAAGATGACGGTCGAGACCCGCAAGATCCTCGACCCCAACATCAAGGTTGTCGCCACCTGCGTGCGGGTGCCGGTGTTCATCGGCCACTCCGAATCCGTGAACGTGGAATTTGAAAATCCGGTTTCCGTGAAGGAGGCGCGCGAGGTGCTGGCCAAGGCGCCGGGCGTGGTGGTGGAAGACCGGCACGTGGCCGGCGGCTACATCACCCCCATCGAGTGCCAGGGCGAGGACGCGACCTTTGTCTCGCGCATCCGCAAAGACCCAACGGTTGAGAACGGCCTGGCCTTCTGGTGCGTCTCCGACAATCTGCGCAAGGGTGCCGCACTTAACGCGGTACAAATCGCCGAAGTGCTGGTAGCACAGAGATTGCTGAAGAAGGCGGGATGAAATTCAACTGTTTGGGTCGGCATCGGAACACCCAACGATTGGTGTTGGTGCTGATTCTTCTAGGAAGTTTCCAGGCTTCGTCGGGAATGACACCTCTGGACCCTTTTAGAGCTGTAAATTGAGGCCGGCAGGCTGCTTTCTGTACGCAATGGGAGGCCTGTTGTTCTCCGGGATATTCCTTCGTTAATACGGCGTCATCTTGACGCTCGGGCATCAAGATACCCGCATACTTGCTCTAGAGCCGGATGATTACAGATCGAATCATGGGCATGATCCGCTCTAAAATCTGAATCCGCCTCTAAAACAATGAGATAGAGGGGGATTCAGACTTCAGGCCCGCGCGCAAAGCGAGCGAGCCTGAGGTCATCGCGCTCTAGTTCGCGGCATCCAGCTCTATCTCGGCGGAGACATTCGCCGTGATGGTAATTTTATCAGGGGCGGATTGCGGTGCGGGGGCGGCGACAGCCATAGCCATCATGCGTGGCATCGGCGGCACCGGCCCGCCGCCCGTGTTCACGTTCAGCGTTTTCAACGCCCCCACTTTTTTGTGCAGCGCATCCGCGATGTCATCAGCCTGGACACGAAGCTGCGCCAGTGCATCGCGGATGGCCGCACGCTGCGCCTTATCCTGCCCTGCCTGAGAGAGATCGCCGCTCAGGCCATTCAGCAACAGCCCATCCGCCTGCATCTGCGCCAGCAGGGTCGTAAATGCCTTGTCCGGCACGCCATCCATTGCGGGCTTGGTAAGGGTGAGGCTTTGCGAAGCGGTGAATTGCGTCTGGGTCTGGCCGTTCGGCGTACTGGAATAGCTGTTATAGCCGCCGGTGGTCACCACCACGCCCGGCACTTCTTTCGCAGCCGCCATGGCCTTGGCAACCGCCTGGTTCACCGCCCCTTGCGCGCTGGCGGCATCCGGCTTCACGGCCTGCACGTTAAAATTCGCCACCGCCTCATCTGGCGCGGCCTGGGCGGTGCCGCTGGCGCTTAGGCGGAGCGCCGTTTGCGCCGCGGCAGGCAGCGCCAACCCGGTGAGAACCGGAACCAGAAGTAGAGACTTCAGCGACATTTGTTTACTCCCTCGGGTTGTTCAGCCCTGCAGCATGGCCTCTGCTCTGACCAGGTCAGCCGCAGTGGTGATTTTGAAATTATCCTCGGCTCCCAACACCATCTCCACCCTTAAGCCCGCATGTTCGGCGATCATCGCGTCATCGGTGAAATCCGTCTCCGGCGCGGTCAGCACCGCGTGGCGGTGGGCGTGCAGAATATCCTTATAGCGGAAACCTTGCGGCGTCTGCGCGCGCCACAGCCCGGCGCGGCTGACCGTGCCGGTTATCACGCCATCCTCCACCCGCTTCAGCGTATCTGTCAGGGGCACGCCGACGATGGCGGCGGCATTGCGCGCCAGCACCTCCAACACGGCGGAGATGGTGTGCGGCGCAATAAAAGGCCGCACCGCGTCATGGATCAGCACGGTCCCGGGCTTCAAGGCGCCGATCGCCTCCAGCCCCAGGCGGACGGAATCCTGCCGCTCCTTGCCGCCAAAGCGCACCGCCAGCAGCTTTTCCAGCCCGGCGGTGGCGTCGTCATACAGCGCCTGGTCGTCCGGGTGGATCAGCACCTGCACCGCGTCAATGTCGGGGTGCCGGGCGAGGGCCTGGATGGTGTGGCGCAAAATAGGGTGGCCGGCCAAAGGCAGATATTGCTTGGGCAGCGGCCCGCCAACCCTGTAGCCCCGCCCCGCCGCAACGATCAGCCCGATATTCATCAATCCCCGTCCTGTTTCAGCCCAAAGCAGCCTTTTGTGCTGCGAATAATTCCGCCGTGCCCTGGCGCGCCAGCCCCAGCAGCGCATTGAAGGCGCGCTCGTCGAAGGTGGATTTCTCCGCCGTCGCCTGGATCTCCACGATACCCCCGGCAGCAGTGAGGATGAAATTCGCATCTGCATCAGCACCTGAATCCTCGGCGTAATCCAGATCCAGCACCGGATTGCCCTGGAAGATGCCGCAAGACACGGCCGCTACCTGCCCCAGCATGGGCATGGATTTGATCACGTTGTTGGCGCGCAATTTTCTGAAGGCTAGCACCATCGCCACATAGGCGCCGGTGATGGCCGCGCAGCGGGTGCCGCCATCGGCGTTCAACACATCGCAGTCCAGAGTGACCGTGATCTCGCCCATCGCCTTGCGGTCCACCACGGCGCGTAAGCTGCGCCCGATCAGGCGCTGGATCTCTTGCGTACGGCCGGATTGCTTGCCGCGCGCGGCTTCACGCTCGCCTCTTGTATGGGTGGCACGCGGCAGCATGCCGTATTCAGCCGTTATCCAGCCCTCGCTCTGGCCACGCATGAAAGGCGGCACCCGGCCTTCAATGCTGGCGGTGCAAAGCACCTCCGTATTGCCCATGCATATCAGCGCCGAGCCCTCGGCATGGTGGGAAAACCCGGTCTCGATAGATATCTGGCGCAGCGCGTTGAACTCTCTGCCTGAGGGCCGCATACTCGTACTCCTTCACTCGTTTCACCCGTGCTATTATCCGAGCCACGCCCAATGGACCATAGACCAAAACCTGCTTTGCCCCCCCTGCCGCCGGGGCTGGATATACGCTCCGCCGCCGTGCTCCGGGAGATTGTGGAGCAATATGTGGAAACCGGCGAACCGGTGGGCAGTCGCACGCTCTCGCGCCTGCTGCCGCACAAGCTCTCGCCTGCCACCATCCGCAACGTAATGGCGGACCTGACCGATGCCGGGCTGCTGTATTCCCCCCATACTTCCGCCGGACGCTTGCCGACCGAACGGGGCTTGCGGCTGTTCGTGGACGGGTTGCTGCAATTCGGCGAGCTCTCGGAAGATGAGCGGACGAACATCAACCTCGCCCTCCTCCGCTCCGGCCGCTCGATGCAGGAAATCTTGGCACAGGCATCCTCCCTGCTCTCGGGCCTATCCACCGCCGCCGGGCTGGTGCTGGCTCCCAAGAGCGAGGGACCGGTGCGGCATATCGAGTTCGTGCCGCTTTCACCCGGACGGGCGTTGGTGGTGCTCGTCTCGGCCGACGGGCAGGTGGAAAACCGCATTATCGAAACCCCGCCCGGCCTGCCGCCAAGCGCCCTGCAGCAAGCCAGCAACTTCATCAACGCGCATCTCTCGGGCCTGACACTGACAGAGCTGCGCCGCCACATGAAGGCCGAACTGGCGACGGACCGCTCGGCGCTGGATGAGCTCACCAGCGCGGTCATCGAGGCCGGGCTTGCCACTTGGGGCAACGGGGATGGGCTTGAAGGGCGCCGCGGCTCGCTGATCCTGCGCGGCCAGAGCCGGCTGCTGGAAGATATCGACCAGCTTGAGAAGCTCAGCGCCATCCAGGCGTTGTTCGAGCGGCTGGAAACCGAGGAAACCTTGCTGAAACTGCTCGACCTCGCTGAGGAATCAGACGGGGTGCGCATTTTCATCGGCGCGGAATCCGGCCTTTTCGGCACCGCCGGGGTTTCAATGATCGTTGCCCCTGCGCGCAACGCGCAAGACCGGATCGTCGGCGCCATCGGCGTCATCGGCCCGACCCGCATCAATTACGGCAGGATCATCCCTGTGGTGGACTACACCGCACGCGTCATCGGTCAGCTATTGGGATAAAAACCTGCCTTTCTCGCGAAGGGCAGGTTTAATTAACCAATTAGTTAATTTCCGTCGCTGTTATTGCCGTTCAACGCAATGCCCACGAACAGTGCCTGCCCCTGCCGGACAATGCGCAGCGCCACCGCACCCGCTCCGGATTTGGTGGCGGCATCAATGGCGGCCACCGCGTCACCAGGGTTGGCGATATTGGTGGCGCCAACACCGACCAGCAGATCACCCTGTTGCAGGCCCGCCTGGTCGGCCAGGGAATTTGGCTTTACCCCCACGATCACCGCGCCGGTCGCGTCCTGCGGCAGATTGAGCTGGTTGCGCAGATCCGGCGTCAGCGGCGCCAAGGTCAGCCCCAGCGCGCCATTCGAGGCCGTCTGCTGGTTGTTGCCGCCGTTCTGGCCGCCCTGCTGAAAGCTGGCATCCGGGTTGTTTGGCATCTGTTCCACGGCCACGGACACATCATGCTTAGCGCCACCATGCATATAGGTGATATCAGCCTTGCCGGAGGGATCGATATTGGCGATATCAGCAGCCAGATCGCCAGGGCTGTTCACCGGCTGGCCATTTACCGCGATGATCACATCGCCCGGCTTCAACCCGGCCTTCTCCGCCGGGCTGTTGGGTGCAATCGCCGCGATCAGCGCGCCGTCTTTGTTCGGATTGGTCATCGGCAGTTTCAGCGCCTGCGCCATCTGCGGCGAGATCATCTGCGCCGAAACGCCCAGGAAGCCGCGTGTGACCTTGCCATGGGCGATGAGTTGCGTGACCACGCGCTTGATCATGTCTGACGGGATCGCAAAGCCGATGCCAACCGAGCCGCCAGAGGGCGAAAGAATGGCGGTGTTGACGCCAATCACCTGGCCCTTCTGGTTGAGTAGCGGGCCGCCGGAATTACCTTCGTTGATCGGTGCGTCGGTCTGGATGAAGCGGTCATACGGCCCGTCGCCGATATCGCGCCCCAAGGCGGAGACGATGCCCGTGGTAACGGTGTTGCCCAGACCAAACGGGTTGCCCATAGCGATAACCCATTGGCCCGCCTCGACATCTTTCGAATCGCCGAGTTCCACATAGGGAAGCGGCTTACCGGCTTCGATTTTCAACACCGCAAGGTCGGTTTTGGGGTCCGTGCCGATAATTTTGGCCGGAAAATTATCGCCATCGGAAAGGGTGACCGTCACGGTCTTGGCATCCTTCACCACGTGGTTGTTGGTGACGATGATGCCATCTGAATTGATGATGAAGCCCGAGCCCTTGGCCTCAACCGCCTGGGGTTGCTGCGGCTGGCCGAAACCAAAGCCGAAGGGAAAGCCGGGAATCTGCGGGAAACCAGGCGGCAGGCCGTTCTGGGCCTGGCTGTCATCGCCGTCATCCGAGGCGTTGTCGACCTTCAGCTTCACATCCACCGAAACGACCGCCGGCATGATCTGTTTGACCAATGCGGAAAAATCCGGCACCGGCGTGAAACTCTGCTGCACGGCCTTGGTCGCATCGAGCGATGGGTCGGCGGCATGCGCCGGCAGGACGCTGACAGCAACCAGAGCGGTTGCACCTAGCAAGGCGCATATGCGCGCCGTGCTACGGGAAGTGGTTGGTTTCATGCGGTTTTCTCCTGCGTCTGACCAAAACTGCCTAAATCTGTCTCAAGCAACTGCCATTCAAATGACACAGGGGGAAGACGATCTCAATTGTAACAGGCCTTGGGGTTACACTTCTTCACCCCTGGTACGGCACCGTTTCAATTGGCCGCGCGTGGCGGGCTAGCGGTTCATCAATACCGAGATCTGCGCATTTTCCAACACATGCCTAGTGATGCCGCCCAGAATGAGCTGGCGCAGGCGCGAGGCGGTGGAATAGGCGCCCATGGACATCAAATCTGCTCCGAATTCCGCCGCCGCCGCCAGCAGGCCCGCCCCGGTATTCTTGTCGATGGCGCTGAACACGCCGATATCCGCTTCCACGCCATGGTGGGAGATGTATTCTTGCACCTCCTGCGCGCTGGGGCCGGAGCGGCTGTAATCGGGGGATGTCAAGATCCGCACCGCCGCCGCTTGGCGGGCAAAGGGCATCACCGAGCCAAGGGCCGAAGCCGCGTTGGCGGTACCGTTCCAGGCGATGGCGATGCGCTTGCCGATGCTGACGGGTGGCGCCACCGGCGCCAGCAGCACCGGGCGCCCGGAATCGAACAACACCGCATGCAGCGCCTCGGCCGCCGCCACATCCTCTCCCGCCAGTGGATGCGGCACGATGGTAAGGTCCGCCAGCCGCGCCTTGTAAGCCACCAATTGCTCCTCCCGCCCGGTGAGGGCGGTGAAGCAGGCACTTGGCTCGGTGGCGCCGCGAAGGGCGGCCCGCACCGGCACGGCGGCGGCTTCTGCCGCGTGCGTGAACATTTCCAGCAATTCGCGCGCGCGCACCCCGCCCTCACGCTCGGTGGCGTTCATCATATCCTCGATCAACGCGCCGGAAAGCCCTTCGCCGGCGAAGGGGGCAATCTCGCGCGTGTCGGATTGGACATGCAGCACCTCCAGATGCGCATTCCACATGCGAGCCAGCAGCAGCCCCGCCTGAAGTGCGGCTTCGGCCGAAGCCGTGCTGCTGACCGGGAGTAAAAATTTGCGAACCGACATCTACGGCGCCTCACCGGATAAGAACGATACCTAGCATTGTGCACCCGCGCCACGAAAAGACAAAATTACAACATGTCGCGCAAGCGAAACCAGGAGGTTGCCAGCAGCAATGCCGGGGTGCGCAGCAGCTTGCCGCCGGGGAAGCGTGCATGGGGTATCCGCGCGAACACATCGAACCTTTCCGTCTGCCCGGCCACAACTTCTGCCGCCAACTTGCCCGCAAGGCCGGTGAGCGCCAGCCCATGGCCAGAGAAGCCTTGCAGAAAGAGGATGTTTTCCGCCAGCTTGCCAAAATGCGGCGCGCGGTTGCGGGTGATATCCACAAACCCGCCCCAGGCGAAGTCAACCCTGGCGTTTTTGAGCTGCGGAAACACCGCCACGGCGCGCTTGAGCATCGCCGCACCCAGATTGGCCGGCGGCAATTTGGAATAGGACACGCGCCCACCAAACAACATGCGGTCATCTGCCGAGCGGCGGAAATAATCCAGCACGAAATTCACATCCGCTACGGCCTCATTGCCAGGGATGAGATCGCGCACATCCGCGCGGGGCTCGGTGGTCATCACATAGGTACCAACGGGCATGATGTAACCGTTCAGCTTCTGCTCCAGCCCGTTGAGATAAGCGCCGCCCGCGATGATGAGGAATTTCGCGCGCAGCTTGTGCCGGCCCACATGCAGCGTGACGCTCTGCCCATGCTCGGCGCGGGTGACGGGCGAATTCACGAAGATGCGCACGCCTGCCGCCTGGGCTGCTTTGGCCAGGCCCAGCGTGTAGTTGAGCGGATGCACATGCCCGGCCAGCTTGTCCTCCAACGCGGCGATATAACGCGGGCTGTTCAACCGCGCGCGCAGTTCAGCGCCCTCCAGCAAGCGCCCCACCGGCGCGCCGAGCTGGGCAAGTTCCTCCTGCTCCTCCTTCAGCTCGCGCACCTGGCGCGGCTTCAGCGCGGCATGCAGATAGCCCACATGCGGGTCGCACGGAATGGCATGGCGCTGGATGCGCGCGTGCAGCAGCTCCACCGCCTCCACTGACATGTCCCAAAGCTTCCGGGCCTCGCCTGCACCCAACAGCTTGGTCAGTTTGTGCATTGAGGCACCAAAGCCCGGCAGCGCCTGGCCGCCATTGCGCCCGGAAGCACCCCAGCCGATATCCTGCGCTTCCAGCAATACCGGGGCATGACCCTGCTCGGCCAGGTGCAGTGCCGCCGAGACGCCGGAAATGCCGCCGCCAATGATAACGACATCGGCCTCGACATCCTGGTCCAGCGCCGGCGCGGAAAACTCCACGCGCCGCGTGGCCTGATAATAATTCGTCTCCATGTCGCCTGGCCTAGACGTTCAGCAGCAGATGCTCACGTTCCCAGGAGGAGATGACGCGCAGATAGGTCTCGTATTCCAACCGCTTCACCGCAACCAGAACATCCACCAGCTTATCATCCAGTATCTCGCGGATGGGTTTGGAGGCATCCATCAGATCCAGCGCGTGGGAAAGCTCGCGCGGGAGTGTGTATTCGCCGGAATAGGCCGAGCCGATTTGCTCAGGCGGCGCCTCCAACTCCTCGATCATGCCGAGATAGCCGCAGGCCAGTGTGGCGGCGAAGGCGAGATAGGGATTGGCATCCGCCCCTGGCACGCGGTTTTCCACGCGCATCGCCGCGGCGTCTCCAAACGGTACGCGCAGCCCGCAGGTGCGGTTGTCGTAGCCCCATTGCAGGTTGATCGGCGCGTTGGAAAAACGCGTCAGCCGGCGATAGGAATTCACGTTTGGTGCAAAAATCGGCATCACCGCGGGAATGTATTTCTGTAAGCCCGCCAGATAGGATTTGAACAGTTTGCTGGCCTTGCCATCCGCCCCGGCGAAGAGATTTTGCCCGGTTTTCGGGTCCACGAT
>JAKBCD010000033.1 GCA_021808205.1 Pseudomonadota bacterium
TGGCGTGAACGCACCCAGCAAAGACGTCACCAGCGTACATATCTTGCCGTTATCATTCACAGCCTTCCCGGCTTCCTTCAGGAAAAAGAACGCGGCTTTTGTGTTCACGGCGCTCATCGCGTCGAATTCAGCCTCGGTGATCTGCGTCAGCGGCTTCTTCAGCACCTTCCCCACGGTGTTCACCGCAATATCCGGCCTGCCCACGGCCGCCACCGTATCCGCGAACAGCCGCTCCATCGCCCCTGCAGCGCTGAGGTCCGCCTGAAACGCCACCGCCCTGGCGCCAGCCAGCTTTATCGCCGCCAGCGTCTCATCCGCCGCCGCCTTATCTGCCGTGCTGTTGTAATGAATCGCCACCGCCTGCGCCCCGTGCGCCGCTAAATCCCGCGCCAACAGCCCGCCGAGATTTTTCGCCCCGCCCGCAATCAACACCGTTTTGCCCTTTATGCCGTGGTCCGCCATGCTTGCCCCCTTTGCGTTCAGGCGGCAGAATTGCAAACAGCGCCGCCGCCGCCAAGCTATAAAAACTGATTTATCCCGTCAGATCTCACGGCCAGCCCGAACCTCCCTACATGGGTCCGGATCGATCGTTTCTGTATTTTCACCCGCGCAGCCAACGCCCCGGTATGTAACGTAATCTGTCAAGACTTTCATGTTTGCCCGAATTTTGCCACAGTCCACTCACCATGAAGTGGCACGCCTCCTGTGCCGCCCGGCAAAACCAGCCAGGCGGCGATGCTTTGTTGCTCCTCGGGCCCTCCGGCGCGGGGAAATCAGATCTTCTGCTGCGGCTGATCGATAAGGGCTTCACCCTCGTCGCGGACGATCAGGTGCTGATCCAGGATGGCATGGCCAGCCCGCCGCCTGCCTTGGCAGGGTTGCTGGAGGTTCGCGGCCTTGGCCTGTTCCACCTGCCTTATACCGCCCCCGCCCGGCTGCGCCTGGTCGTCTCGCTGGTCAGCACCCCGCCAGACCGCCTGCCCGAACCCCGCCTGCACGCCCAGCTAAACCTGCCAGAAATCACGCTGGAAGCCGCCCACCCCTCCGCCGCCCCCCGCGCCGCCCTGGCGCTGGAGGCCGCCTGCGGGCGTGTTCGCCAACAAGTGGGTGCCTTCGCGGTATGAGTACCCCGGCCGAAACGCTGGCCATCGTGCTGGTTACCGGGCTTTCCGGCGCGGGTAAAAATTCCGTGCTGCGGGCGCTGGAAGATCTTGGGTTTGAAACGGTTGACAACCCCCCGCTCGACACACTGAAAACCCTCACCACTCAGGCCCGTCGCAACCTTGCCATCGGGGTAGATGCCCGGTCTCGCGGCTTTTCTGCCAATTTTGTGCTGGAGGCTGCCGCCAGCCTTCGCAAACGCAAGGGCCTGGAGCTGTCACTCATCTACACCACCGCCAGCGACGCGGTACTGCTCCGCCGATATTCCGAGTCCCGCCGCCGCCACCCGCTGGCGCAAACTGGCGCCATCGCGGACGGCATCGCGCTGGAGCGCGACCTCACCGCCCCGCTCGCCCGCGCGGCGGACTGGCTGGTGGACACCTCCACCCTGCCCCTACCCAAACTACGCGGCATGGTGGAGCTACGCTACGGCACCGCTTCACCCGGCCTCGTTATATCGCTGGTTTCCTTCTCCTACGCGAACGGCCTTCCACCGGAAGCAGATCTGATCTTCGATGCACGCTTCTTGAGGAATCCGCACTACGACCCAAGTCTTCGTATGCTTTCAGGACTCGACACCGAAGTCGGCAACTTCATCGAACAAGATGCTGATTTTGCGGAATACTTTAATAAAGTTCTGAATCTTCTTGAATTTTTACTGCCGAGGTTCGTGCAGGAAGGAAAAAAATATGCAACAATATGTGTCGGATGTACCGGCGGACAACACAGATCGGTTTATATGGTTGAAAAGTTAAACACCCATCTTGCCCAGCGCGGGTGGCGCGTCGGTGTTACGCACCGGGAAGCGGCAAAATTCCTTGGCACCAAATCCGGCATTGCCCGTGAAGGGATGAGCGAGCCCCGATGATCGGTCTTGTTCTCGTCACCCATGGCACGCTGGCCCTGGCCCTGCGCGATGCCATGGAACATGTGGTCGGCAAGCAGCAGCAGCTCGCCACGGTCTGCATCGAGTCAGATGCGGCGTTTGAAGGCCAGAAGGCCGAAATCGCACGCCGCATCACGGAGGTGGATAATGGCGACGGCGTCGTCCTCCTCACGGATATGTTTGGTGGCACCCCCTCCAATCTCGCCATGGCCATGGCCTCGCAGCCCAACATCGAGGTTCTGGGCGGCGTCAACCTGCCCATGCTGGTCAAGCTGGCCAAAATCCGTGGCCAGATGACTCTGGCCGAAACCGTGCGCATCGCCGAGGCCGCAGGCAAAAAATACATCTGCAACGGGCATGAACTTCAGCCCCTCGGCCCGGCCGCCTGCAACGCGGCCGAATAGCGCATGGAAGGAACCGTCATTTCCGCCGAGGTCGGCATCGTCAACCGGCGCGGTCTGCACGCCCGCGCCGCCGCCAAACTTGTTACCATGGCGGAACAATTCTCCGCCAATGTGGACGTCTCGAAAGACGGCCAGTCCGTCTCGGCCCGTTCCATCATGGGGCTGATGATGCTTGGCGCTGGCGTGGGCAGCTCCGTTACGCTCTGCGCCGAGGGATTCGACGCAAGGGAAGCCCTCGACGCCATCACGGCGCTCATCGAGGCCGGCTTCCATGAAACCGATTAGCGCCAGGGAAAAACGTCTCACCGGCCAGCCGGTTTCACCGGGCATCGCCATTGGCGTGCTGCACGAGGCTTCAGAAGCGGCTCTCACCTTCTCTTCCGCAAAGCCAGAGCCCACGGCAATCCCCGAGGAGCTAACCCGGCTGGACGAAGCCGTGCTCCGCTCGCGCGCACAGCTTCAGAAACTAAAAACCCGCCTCACCGCCTTGCCGAAAGACAGCCAGGCCGAAATCGCCCCGCTGCTGGATGTTTATCTGCACATGCTGGGCCCCACCCGGCTTATGCGCGGCATCAAAGCCAGGGTGAAGAGCGGCGAACAAAATGCCGAGGCCGCAACCCACGCCGAGGCGGAGGCCCAGGCCGAGGCCATTCTGGCACAGCCCGGTACAGACAAATCCAGCCGCCAGCGCCGCGCCGACGAAGTGCGGGAAGTTGCCCGCCGGCTCATCCGCAATCTCACCCGCCAGCCGTTCCGCTCATTCGAGGTTCTGCCGCAAGGCAGCATTCTGGCGGCACAGGATTTGCGCCCGGCGGAAGCAGCCCTCATCCAGCCGTCGCGCTTCGCCGGCATCGTCACCGCCGAGGGCGGGCTGGACGGCCACACGGCGGTGATGCTGCGCGCGCTTGGCCTACCTGCGGTGCTGGGCGTCTCCGGCCTGCTGGAAAAAGCAACCGCCGGCCGCCTTGCCATCGTGGATGGCGACAGCGGCGACATCATTCTCAACCCCTCGCGTGACAGCCTGGATGCCGCGCGCAAAAAACTTTCCGCGCAAGCCCGCGCCCGGCGCGCGCTCTCCCGGCTTCAGCATCTTCCGGCGCAAACCCGCTGCGGCGCGCAGGTTGAATTGCAAGCCAACCTTGAATTGCCCTTCGAGCTGAAAATGATCGCGGAGTCCGGCGCGCGGGGCATTGGGCTGCTGCGTTCGGAATTCATGTTCATGAACCGCGATGTGGCGCCGGATGAAGAAACCCAGACGCGCATCTACCGCGACATCATAGAGGCGATGGACGGCGACCCCGTCACCATCCGGCTGCTCGACTGGGGGTCGGACAAGGACGTGGAAGCCTTGGCGCGCTTCATGCCAGACACGCCTGAGCCAAACCCGGCCCTTGGAATGCGCGGCATCCGCCTGCTGCTGCGCCACCAGGCGCTGCTGGAAACACAGCTTGCCGCCATCCTGCGCGCCTCAACCGCCGGGCCTGTTCGCATCATGATGCCGATGGTTTCCCTGGCCAAGGAAGTGGTGGACACACGCGAGGCCATGCAGCGCGTCTGGCGGCGCCTGAAACATCGCCGCAACCTGCGGCTGCCTGAAAAAATGCCCCCGCTTGGCATCATGGTGGAAACCCCCGCCGCTGCGCTCTCCGCCCCGCTGCTGGCCCGCCACGCGGATTTTTTTGCCATCGGCACCAACGACCTGACCATGTACACCCTGGCGGCGGACCGCTCCCTGCCTGGCGACATGAAGCTCTACGACCCGCTGGAGCCCGCGGTGCTGCGGCTTATCCATCTCACCGCCAGCTTTGCAGCGGCGGCGGGCATTCCCGTTTCCATTTGCGGAGAACTCGCCAGCCGCCCGGCCGCAGCCCCTTTGCTGCTGGGCTTGGGCATCCGCCATCTTTCCATGAACGGCAATGCCGTGCCGCGCGTCAAGCAGGCCATCCGCGCCAGCACCCTGCTGGCGTGCGAGCAATTGGCCAACGCAGCCTTGGCCGCGCCCGATGCCGAGGCAGTGCGAGACATCCTGGCCAGCTTGCAAAGCGCGGGGTCGGCCGTAAGTTAACCCCATGTCCGGATTCCTGCCTCGGGTGAAGGCCGTGCTTGGCCCCACCAATACCGGCAAGACGCATTTGGCAATCGAGCGTCTGCTGTCTCACGCCTCCGGCATCATCGGCTTTCCGCTGCGCCTGCTGGCGCGTGAGAATTACGACCGCATGGTGAAGGCCAAAGGCATCAAATCCGTCGCCCTCATCACGGGTGAGGAAAAAATCGTCCCCCCCGGGGCGCGCTGGTTCTCCTGCACGGTGGAAGCCATGCCGCTGGACCGCAAAGTGGAATTCCTCGCCGTCGATGAGATCCAGCTCTGCGCCGACCCGGACCGCGGCCATGTGTTTACGGACCGTCTGCTCAACGCGAGGGGCCTCGTTGAAACCATGTTCTTAGGGGCGGACACCATCGCCCCGCTCATGCGCCGCCTCATCCCCGGTGTGGAAATTGAAACCCGGCCGCGCCTCTCCCAGCTCACCTTTGCAGGACCAGCCAAACTCTCCCGCCTGCCGCCGCGCTCGGCCATCGTCGCGTTCTCGGCGGCCGAGGTTTACGCCATCGCCGAGGCTGTGCGCCGCCGCCGGGGCGGCTGTGCTGTGGTCATGGGCCGCCTCTCGCCCCGCACCCGCAACGCCCAGGTGGCCTTGTACCAGGACAAAGAGGTGGATTTTCTGGTGGCGACGGACGCCATCGGCATGGGGCTGAACATGGATGTGAACCATGTCGCCTTCGCGGCCTTACGCAAATTCGATGGCCGCCAGCCCCGCCTGCTCACCGCACCTGAAGTGGCACAAATCGCCGGGCGCGCTGGGCGGGGTATGCGCGATGGCAGCTTCGGCACCACGGCGGATTGCTCAGCCCTGGACGAGGACATGGCCGAAAAGGTTGAATCCCATGAATTCGAACCGCTGGAACAAATTGTCTGGCGCAATAACGAACTGGATTTCGCCTCCGTCCCCACCTTGCTGGAAAGCCTCACCGCCGCGCCCCGCCGCCAGGGCCTCGTGCGCGGCAACGAGGCAGCGGATGTGCAAACGCTGGACGCGCTCTCGCGGGATGCGGAGCTTATGCGCCGCGCCCAGGGCCGCGCCGCCACCCGCCTGCTCTGGGAGGCCTGCCAGATCCCGGATTTCCGCAAGCTCGCCACGGATTCGCATGTCAAACTTGTCGCCAAGGTTTTCACTCACCTGCTGGCAAAGGAAAAACTGCCCGTTGATTGGGTCGCAGGCGAGATCGAAAATCTCGACCGTCTCGAAGGCGATATCGATACGTTAATGCAGAGGCTGACGGACGTGCGCGTTTGGGCCTATATAACCGCGCGGGCGGATTGGATGACCGATGCCGATACCTGGGCCATGCGCGCCCGGGCGGTGGAGGACAGACTTTCCGACACGCTGCATGTAAAGCTAATGGCGCGGTTTGTTGATAAAAGGGCGGCACATTTGACGAGACGTTTGGAAGAGGCTGAGGCCGAAGAATTACAGGCGGTTGTCGCGGCGGATGGTCTGGTGACCGTCGAGGGCCACGATGTCGGACGGATTGAAGGGTTTCAGTTCCACCCGGACCCCGCCACCCAGGGGCCTGAGAAAAAAATCCTGCTCCGCGCCGCCCGCCGCGCGCTCAGCGTAGAAATGCCGCGCCGGATTCTGGCCGCTGAAACCGCCGCCGATGACGCGATAACACTGTCCGACGACCGGTATTTTATCTGGGAGAATGTCAAAATCGCCCGGCTGAAGAAAACCGACATCTTCCTCAAACCCGGCGCGGACGTGCTGCATTCGGAATTCCTGGACGGCCTGGCCCGCGAGCGCATCCGCGCCCGCCTCGCCACTTGGCTGGCCACCGAGACCGAAAAACGCCTGGGCGCCCTGCTGAAGGCCATGGAAAACCCGCCCGCCCCGTTGCGCGGCATCGTCCATCGTCTGTCTGAATCCGGCGGCGTGCTCCCGGCCGAGCCCTTCACGCCGGAGCTTCGGCAGGAGGCGAAAAAATTCGGCATCGATATGGGGCGTTTCGCCATGTATCTCCCCGCCGCCCTGAAACCCGGTGCCGCGCGGCTGCGGGCTTTGTTCTGGGGCGTGTGGTACGACCGCAACCCGCCGGAACTGCCCACCCCCGGCCTCGTCTGCGCCCCCATGCCCGCCAATTGGGGGCATGATTTCGCGCTGGCCATGGGCTGGGTGCAGGTGAACGACATCATGATCCGGCTGGACGTGGTGGAGCGCATCACCCGCGAGCTGCATTACCTCATGCGCAAACACCAGATTTTGCTGCCGCCCAATCTCGGCAGCCGCATGGGGCTGAAACCGGAGCAGCTGGCCCCGGTGCTGAATACGCTGGGCTTCCGCCTGTTCCCCGCCGGAGTGCAGGGCGACAAATATTTCGGCCCGCCCGCACCCGCCATGCTCGGCCGGCGCAAGCAGGAGCACACAACGCAAGCACGCCAGCCCGCCGCCGCCCCGGCGCGCAAACCGGAACGCAAACCTGAGCCCGAGCCGGTGGTGGTGGATGCCGATAATCCCTTCGCGGCCCTGGCGGCACTGAAAGTCGCGCGGCGCTGAGTTGAACGATCTGGAATCAGACACGCTCCGTCTGGACAAATTCCTGGTCTATGCGCGTTTCTGCAAAACCCGCTCGGTAGCGGAGGCGATGGTGGAAAAAGGTGCCGTGCGCATCAACCGTCAGCCGACGGACAAGCCCCACGCCAAGCTGCGCCCTGGCGATGTGCTGACGCTCGCTTTGCCACATGGCATCAAGGTGGTGGAGATTCTGAACCTGCCCGCAAGGCGCGGCTCCGCCACATTGGCGCAGGAATTATATCGGGAAATTCAATAAACCAACCCAATCCCGGCCTTATCGAATCATCCCGGCCATGCAACAATCCGTACGTACTTCGCAAAGGTGCAGCATGGTTTGGTTTAGGGGTTTCGGTCTGACTTTGCTCATCTTCCTGGCTGCCCACGCTGCGCGGGCACAAACAGATTCTAGCACTCCTCCCCCGCCGATTACGGCGCGGGGTATGAAATGGTCATCGTCACCCAGAATCAGCAACACGCTTTGGAGCCTGGGGCAGATACCGGGTGGGGCAATGCCATCAAGCTGGATAAAACCTACCCGCTGATTTCCGCGCCACTCACGCCGGACGCCAAGGCATTCAATGCCGAAATCCATAAAATTCTACCTGAATGGTGGAACGGCCCTGCGGATAACACAACCCAATCGGACCCGGACACGGACATCACGCTGGACTGCGAGCCCGTTGGTGTTCCCCTGCCGGTCGATAGTGTATCCGACGGGTTGAAAATGCTGCCGGGCGTCATTTCAATCGCCTGCATGGATTACAGATACCCGCATGGCGCTGCCCATGGCGACGGCGCTTATTGGGGTTTCAATTGGCTTGTCCATGAGCGGCGGCGCGTGACGGTGGCTGACGTCTTCGCACCCCACACGCCGTGGCTGAAAGCACTCGCGGCTCTGCTGAGCGCGGACCAGAACGCCAACGGCGCCCCAGCTGTTCTGGTTGAGGGGGCCGATGCGTTTGCCGACACCAGCCATTGGGTTGTGACACGCAACGGGCTTGGCTTCATCGACCAGTATACGAGTTTTTACGGCTACGTGGATGGCGGATGCGGCGCCTTCGACCTCATCCCCTGGTCCAAGCTCCGCCCTTATCTCAACCCCCACGGCATCGTGCCCCGGAGCGACTGGAACGCCACCCTGCCCCCCGGCAATTAGCCGCGCGAGCTTGACCGCCATCCCCTCCCACGCGCATAGGAAAAACAAATTTACGTGCGTTTTTTCAGGAGTGCCGAATGACCTACGTGGTCACCGAGAACTGCATCAAGTGCAAATTCATGGATTGTGTGGAAGTCTGCCCGGTCGACTGCTTCTATGTCGGCGAGAATTTCCTGGTCATCAGCCCGGATGAATGCATCGATTGCGGCGTATGCGAGCCGGAATGCCCGGCCGAAGCCATTCTGCCGGACAGCGACGACCGCGCCACCGCCTGGCTGGAGCGCAACCGCGAGCTTTCTAAATCCTGGCCGAACATCACCCGCAAGGGCACCCCACCCGCCGATGCGAATGAGTGGAAAGACAAGCCGGGTAAGGAAGCGTTGCTCTCCCTGGAGCCCGGCAAGCCTTAACCCGCGCCGCCGCCTGCGTGACGGGCGGCCAAAATTGTGCTAGGATCTGCCGAGGCAGCCGGGTGCGGGTAACCGCGCCCGGCCGTTCATAGTTAGGGCGGCG
>JAKBCD010000034.1 GCA_021808205.1 Pseudomonadota bacterium
AACCGCCGATGGCGTGATCGAGGCAAAGAACGTCGTCTCTGCCACAGGCTCTTTCCAGCGTCCCCTCATCCCCACGCTGGTGCCACAGGAGAGCGGCATCACTCAGATCCATTCCGCCCATTACCGCAACCCCGCGCAGTTGCCCCCGGGTGCTGTTTTGGTGGTGGGGGCGGGCTCCTCAGGCGTGCAAATCGCCGATGAGCTGCGTGCCGCCGGGCGGAAGGTTTACCTCGCCACCGGCCCGCACGACCGGCCGCCACGCCGCTATCGCGGGCAGGATTTCGTCTGGTGGCTGGGGGTTTTGGGCCTGTGGAGTGCCACCGCGCCCGCACCCGGCACCGCACATGTGACAATTGCCGTGAGCGGCGCCAAAGGTGGCCACACGGTGGATTTCCGTAATCTGGCGGCCAGCGGCATCACCCTCATGGGCCGGGCTGGCGAATACAAAAATGGCGTGCTGCATTTCGATAACGACCTCGCGCGCAATATTGAGGCTGGCGATGCAAATTACCTTGCCACACTGCAGGCGGCGGATGAGTATGTGGCGCGAGAAGGGCTGGATTTGCCGGCGGAGCCAGAAGCCCACATCATCGGCCCCCTGCCAGATTGCGCGGTGAACCCCATCCTGGAGCTCGATCTTGCGAAGGCCAACATCACTTCCACCCTCTGGGCGACGGGCTATGCGCTGGATTATGGCTGGATGAAGATCGACGTGTTCGACGAAAAGGGCCTACCCCGGCACCATCGCGGTGTTTCAGAAGTGCCCGGCCTGTATTTCGTTGGCCTGCCTTGGCTGTCCAGCCGGGGGTCGTCCTTCATCTGGGGCTGCTGGCGAGATGCAGGCTATCTGGCGGAGCAGATCGCCGCGCGGGCGTAGCTTAGAACAATATTCATTTAGATTGACCCGGCGGCGTCAAGATAAGAGCGTTCAGCTAAAAGCTGAACGCTCTATAGCCGGATTCAGACTTTAGGCTCGCTCGTAAAGTGAGCGAACCTAAAGTCATCGCGCTCTAGTGCTTTCCCTCCACCCTGTCGGTCAACGCCAGTAGGAGGCAAAGCACGCCAAAGCTCAACACGATGACGAGCTGCCAGAACAAATCCCTGTCCGTCTCGTTGCCGATATCAAGAAAGCCGCGCAGCAGCTGCACCGCTGCGATCACCGTTATCGAGGAAAGCAGTTTCAGCTTCAGCCCCGCAAAGTCGATGCGAGACATCCATTCCGGGCGCGGATCGCTCTCGTTGAACTCAACCTTGCGCAAGAAGTTCTCATAGCCGGAGAGAATCACCAGCACGACCAGATTGGCGGTGAGCGAAATGTCGATCAACGACAGAGTAAAAACCAACAGCCCAGTTTCGGAGATGCTCCCGACCATGGGCGCGGTGTGGATGACCTCGCCGATGAAATATGCCACCAGCACCGCCAGCAGAAACAGCATGCAAAGATAGATCGGCACAATCAGCCAGCGCCCGCCGAAGATAATGGCTTCGAGAATGCGGATGATAGGGGTCATGCTCTGGTTCCTGCTGCAATTGCCCCTTCTTACCTCACTAGGCTCTAAACATTGAAGCGGAACAGCAAAACGTCGCCATCCTTAACCACATATTCTTTGCCTTCGACGCGCAGCTTGCCCGCATCGCGCGCCCCGGCTTCGCCCTTGCCTACCACATAATCTTCATAGGCGATGGTTTCCGCCGCGATGAAGCCGCGCTCGAAATCGCCATGGATGACACCCGCCGCGCCCGGCGCCTTGGTGCCTTTGATAATCGTCCAGGCGCGGGTTTCCTTGGGCCCCACGGTGAAATACGTAATCAGCCCCAGCAGCGCGTAACCGGCGCGGATAATCCGATCCAGCCCGGAATCCTCCAGCCCGAGATCCGCCAGGAACCCGCCGCGGTCTTCCTCCGGCAACTGGCTCACCTCAGCCTCAATGGCGGCCGAGATCACCACATAGCCGGCCCCCTGAGCGGCGGCCATTTCCGCCACGCGGGCCGATTGCGCGTTACCGGTGGCGGCCGAGCCTTCCTCGACATTGCACACATAAAGCACCGGCTTGGAGGTCATCAAATTAAGACGCTTTACGGCCTCTTCCTCGCCTTTGGGGATCACCGCACGTACGGGCGTGCCTGCTTCCAGCGCCTTGATCAGCGGCTCCACCAGCTCCAGCTCGGCCGCCGCCAGCTTGTCGTTGCTCTTGGCCTTTTTCTGCAGCAGCGGCACGCGCTTGATCAGACTCTCAAGGTCCGCCAGCATCAGCTCGGTCTCCACCGTTTCCGCATCGCGGATCGGGTCCACCGAGCCCTCCACATGGGTCACGTCGTCATCCTCGAAGCAGCGCAGCACATGCACGATGGCATCCACCTCGCGGATATTGGCCAGGAACTGATTGCCCAGCCCCTCGCCCTTGGAAGCGCCGCGCACCAGCCCGGCAATGTCCACAAACTCTAGGCTGGTCGGCACGATCTTCACGGATTTGCCGATCTCGGCCAACGCCTGCATGCGCTTATCCGGCACCGCCACCCGGCCGACATTCGGCTCGATGGTGCAGAACGGATAATTCGCCGCCTGTGCCGCCACCGTGGCGGTGAGCGCGTTGAACAGCGTGGATTTGCCGACATTCGGCAGGCCCACGATCCCGCAATTAAAGCCCATTATGTCTGCTCCCCGCAAACCCGCGCGATGCGGGTCATGAAATCTTCAGGTTTTTGCTCAGCCAGCAGCGCGGCACTGTCCGCCACCGCGTCCAGCAGCGGCTCCAACCAGTCCCTGTCGGCTTTGGCGAAATCTCCCAGCACATGGCCGGTCACGCGCGCCTTATCGCCCGGATGGCCAATGCCAAGGCGCACTCGCCAGTAATCCGGCGTGGAGAGGTGCTTGTCCGTGCTGCGCAGGCCATTATGCCCGGCATTGCCGCCACCCTTCTTCACCCGGACTTTCCCGGGCGCCAGGTCCAGCTCGTCGTGGAACAATGTGATGTCCGCGGGCGCGATCTTGTAGAAAGCTGCTGCCTCCTGCACCGCCTCGCCGGACAGATTCATATACGTCATCGGCTTCAGCAGCAAAATTTTCTGCATCCCGATGCGCCCCTCAGCGGTCATGCCCTTGAATCGGAATTTCCAGGGGGAAAAACCATGGCGCGCGGCAATTGCCTCCACGGCCATGAAGCCGATATTATGGCGGTGCCGCGCCATGCCCGGCTCCGGGTTTCCAAGACCGACCCAAAGCAGCATGGCGCGAGGCTGTTCCATAACTCCACTCCGCTGGCCGTTTGCGGGCCGTTCTCCGCGCACCGGTGCTCAACATAGGGGTGCTCACACCCACAAATACGCTCCGGTGACCGAAAACAACTGCACGACCCACCGGAGCGGTTTTTGTAACAGCCTCCGCAAGCTTACTTCTTCGCTGGGCCTTTCTTGCCACTCTTCGCGGCAGCGGCGGCGGCAGCGGCGGCGGCCTCGGCAGCCAACTGCTCGGCGGAAACCAGCGGCGGCGCGATTGTGGCGACCACGAAGTCGCGCCCAGTGATCACCGGCTTGCAGTGTTCAGCGCCCTGCAAATCGTGCCAGCGCACATTGTCGTTGATATCCAGCTTGGCGAGGTCAATCTCGAAACGCTCGGGGATATGGTCGGCATCCACGATCACATCCACCTTGTGGCGCACCACGTTCAGCACGCCACCGCGCTTCAGGCCAGGGCTGGTCGCCTCGTTCAAGAAGTGCACCGCCACGGAAACCTTCACCGGCTCACCAGCCACCAGACGCTGGAAATCCACGTGCTCAGGCTGGTCGGTGACAGGGTGGAAGGACACGTCGCGCATCAGCGCGCGGGTCTTGGTCCCGGCCACGTCAATCTCATAAAGGCGCGAGCGCCAGCCGCCGCGCTTCAGCTCTTTCATCACGACGCGCGGGTCAAGCGCGATCAGCGCCGGCTCCTGCTTCGCACCATAAATCACGGCGGGCACCTTGCCCTCACGCCTCGTCGCCCGCGCCACCCCCTTGCCGGCACGCGAACGGTCAGAGGCCTCAATCAGTTCAAAATTGGCCATTTTTAGCTCCATACAAACAACAAAAGCCGGCCTCCAGGGGTGCCGGCGGGCGGGGTGTATCCGGTTTTCACGGCCATTTCAACAAGCGGGCGCAGGTGCTATCCTGCCCTGCATGAAAATCGCCCTTTACCAAGGCCCCGGCGCCTTCAACAACCCCCAGGCCGGCTTCGCCCATCTGCACGGCGTGGCCACCGCGGCCAAGGCGCAAGGGGCAGAGCTGTTGCTGCTGACCGAGATGTACCTCTCCGGTTATAATATCGGGCCCGAGGCGGCGCTGAAACACGCCATTCCGCGCGCGGGCCTGGCCCCGGCGCAAGAAATGGCGAAATCCCTGCATCTCGCGCTTGTCTTTGGCTACCCTGAGCTTGTCGATGGCAAAGTAGCCAATGCTGCCGTGCTGATCAGCCCGGATGGAGAAATTCTGCTGAATTACCGCAAAACCCACCTCTTCGGCGCGCTAGACCAAGGCATGTTCAGCGCCCGCGGCACCGAATTTCCGGTGGCGGAACTGAACGGCACCAAAATCGGTGTGCTGATTTGCTACGACATCGAATTCCCTGAACCCGCCCGGCGTCTGGCCCTGGCCGGGGCGGATCTCATCCTGGTGCCCACCGCCGTGATGGAGCCCTACGAGCAGGTGGCCAGGCACGTGATCCCCTCCCGCGCCTACGAGAATCAGGTTTACCTGGCCTATGCGAACCATTCAGGCGCTGAGAACGGGCTGGGCTATATCGGCCTGTCCAGCATTTGCGGGCCGGACGGCACGGTGCTGGCCATGGCGGGCAAGAACGAAGAGCTGCTGTTCGCAGACACGGACCCCGCCCACCACGCCGCCGTGCGCAAGGCCGACCCGTTCTTCAAAGACCGCCGCCCAGAGCTGTACGGGCCGCTCGCGGGCTAGGCATGGCCGTTTTCATTTTGGTCCCCGGTGCATGGCATGGCGCCTGGTGCTGGGAACATGTCGTCCCCCTGCTGCAAAAAGCTGGGCATCAGGTGATGGCACCAGAATTGGCGGACGTTCCGCCCGGCGCCAACCCGCTGCCGCTCTGGGCCAAGCAGATTGCCACAATGGCGGCAGCCGCGCCCGAACCGCCCATTCTACTCGGCCATAGCCGGGGCGGGTTGATCCTTTCTGAAACCGCCGCGCTGCTGCCTGGCAAAATCCGCAAGCTGGTCTATCTCTGCGGTTTTCTTCTCCCTGCCGGACAGAGCATGCAGAGCGCCATCGCCCTGCCGGAAGCGGGCGACACGCCAGATTATCTGCGCCCCGCGCGTGGGCGCTGCCTCGCCGTGACGGCGGAAGCCATCATCCCGCGTTTCTACCATCTAGCCGCCCCTGAAGTCGCGAAACACGCCGCCGCGCGGCTAAACCCGGAACCGCTGGGCACCTTTTCCGCCGCCGCCACGCCGCCGCCTTCGCATATCCCCCGCGCCTATATCGAATGCACCGAAGACCGGGTTGTTCCACTCACCCTGCAACGCCGGATGCAGCAGGCCTTGCCCTGCACGCCGGTGCTCACCTTGCCGGGGGACCATTCGCCCTTTCTCTCCATGCCGGAAGCTCTGGTCGAGGCCGCTTTGAGAGCTTGTGCGAAAACCTTGCTTGTACCTGAAATTTCCCAGGAAATTTCAAATATTAATTGAACCCGTTTGCCGCATTGCCCATACTAAAGGTAGGTCTCTACATTGGGGTGTTAGAGGGCGGTTCAGCTTTTCGGTTGGCTCTCATGCGAGCCAACCTCAGGCCATCACCCCCCAATAGCAAGTCGGAGGAACAAGAGAATGCTGGTCAAAACCATCCTGAAGAACAAACCGCGCGGCTGCATCTCTGTGTCGCCAGAAATGGCCGTGAGCGGTGTTATCGACGTCCTGGCCCAGAAAGGCATCGGCGCCGTGCTGGTTGTTGAAAATGGCGGGCTGATCGGCATCTTGAGCGAGCGCGATGTGGTACGCAGCCTTTCCCAGCGCGCCAGCGCCACGCTGAACATGACGGCGGCTGAGCTAATGACCCGCAAGCCCATCACCGGCACGCCCGAAACCACCGTTGAACAAGCTATGAAGATGATGAACGACGGGCATTTCCGCCACCTGCCCATCCTGAAGGATGGCCAACTGGCCGGTCTGGTGAGCATCGGTGACGTGGTGAAGGCGCGCATCGACCAAAGTCAGCACGAGGTGGATACGCTGCGCGTTTATGTGGCCGGCGGCGTCTAGAGCCGGATGATTTTAGATCGAATTACGGGCGTGATCCGCTCTAAAATCTGAATCCGCCTCTAAAACAATGAGATAGAGGGCGATTCAGACTTCAGGCTCGCTTGCTTTGCGAGCGAGCCTGAAGTCATCGCACTCTGGCCATTTGCCCGGTCTGTGCCGCATGGCGGTTTGCCGGGTCCATTTGTGCGGCGTGCAACTCGGACCGGTTGATTTGCATCATTGACTCGAACGGCCGGCGCGCGTTTCCCTGCGTGAAATTGTCGCCATGCGGATGAAGATGCACCAGTTTTTGACAAAATGTGACGAGGCATTGGCCGAAATTTCAGCCCAGGGGCGGTATCGCCGTTTTGTGGCGCTGGAGAAGCTGGCCGACCGCTTTCCTTATTATTCCGTCACCATGGAAGGCCGCACGCGGGATATCCTGGTCTGGTCCACCAACGATTATCTGGCCATGGGCACCGACCCGCAGGTGATCGAAGCCTCAATCCAAGCCGCGCGCCGTTATGGTGCCGGTGCTGGCGGTACGCGCAACATCGCAGGCTCCTCGCCTTTGCACGTGGCACTGGAGGAAGAACTGGCCGATCTGCACGGCAAGGATGCCGCGCTGCTCTTCACCTCCGGCTATGTCTCCAATCAGGCCACCCTCACCGCTATCCTTAACGCCCTGCCCAACTGGCATGTGTTTTCGGATGCGCAGAACCATAATTCCATGATCGTGGGCATCAAAGGCAGCCGTACCGCCACCATACATGTCTTCAAGCATAACGACATGGCGGATTTAGAGCGGCTTTTGGCAGAAGCCCCCGCCGATGCCCCCAAGCTCATCGCCTTCGAGAGCGTCTATTCCATGGATGGCGACATCGCCCCGCTGAAAGACATTTGTGATCTGGCCGACCGTTATAACGCGCTGACCTATCTGGACGAGGTTCATGCCGTCGGCATGTACGGTGCCCATGGCGGCGGCGTTTCAGAGCGTGACGGTGTAACCAACCGCATCACCATAATCGAAGGTACGCTGGCCAAGGGCTATGGCTGCCATGGCGGCTACATCACCGGGGATTTCAAGGTGCTGGATTATATCCGTTCCGTCGCCGCCGGGTTCATTTTCACCACCGCTTTGCCGCCGCCCACCGTTGCCGCCGCGCTCACCGCCATCCGGCTTTTGAAACAGGATAGCGCCCGCCGCGCGAAGCTGTTCGAGCGCGCGGAAACCCTGAAGGCAAAGTTCCGCGCCGCCGGGTTGCCCGTTATGGAAACAACCTCCCATATCGTACCGCTGATGATCGGTAACGCTGCCAAAGCCACGGAGGTTTCGATGCGGCTGATCCGTGAGTTCGGCATGTACGCCACCCCCATCAACTACCCCACCGTGCCACAAGGAACCGAGCGCCTACGCTTTACCCCAGGGCCCAAGCATACCGACGAGATGATGCAGAGGCTTGTTGCAGCTCTGCAAACTATTCTGCTGCCCGCCGAAGGGACCGCGGCCTAAAGCCCATCCGCGCCGCCGCGGCGACGCCCCAAAACTGAACATGCACTAAAATACTTCCTAACACTTCCTGGGCCTGCAATAAGTTTCACCTCACGGCGTCACACTTGCCGTCAACGATAAAGACCTCGTGTTTGTCTGGAGGATTATAATGAAACTCGCCAACCCGGCCCCGCTCGGGCTATTTGGTTTTGCCCTCACCACATGGCTGCTTTGCCTCGTCAACGCCGGGTTCCTGCCCGGCACGTCCGTGCCGGTGGTGCTGGCCATGGCCATCGCCTTTGGCGGCACAGCGCAATTCTGCGCCGGGCTCATGGAGATGGCCAAAGGCAACAGCTTCGGCTTCGTAGCCTTCTGCTCCTACGGCGCGTTCTGGTGGAGCTTCGCGCTGTTCGTGGAGTTTTTCGCCAAGGGCGTACCAGCCGCCGCTGTCGGCTGGTATCTGCTGGCCTGGGGTGCCTTCACCTTCGCCATGTGGATCAGCACATTCGCGCTCAACCGCGCCCTATTCCTGATCTTCCTCGTGCTGTGGATCACTTTCGCGCTACTGGGCTTTAGCGACCTGCTGGGCATTGCCTCCCTGGGCACGCTGGGTGGCTATGGCGGGCTGCTCACCGCCCTGCTCGCCTTCTACCTTGGTGCCGCCGAGATCATCAACGAAACCCACGGCCACACGGTTCTGCCCGTCGGCGCGCCGGGCGACCGCCTCAAGCGCGCCCAGGCGGAATAACCCGCCTGGGCGGTTTCTTGTCTCGGCGGCACTGGTGGTGGCCCAATGGCTGATGGGTGCTGGCCTGGCGCACAGCATGCGCCCTGAATCTCGTGAAAAACTTGTTGCGTTTGGTCGCGGATTGATAAAGGTCAAGGCATTTTCATGCATATTCTGTGAAATCTGATCACCTGATGAATGAAGGAAACATGATCATGACCGAGAAAACCACAGCCGATCCGATGGGGGCTTTTTCCCTGACAAGGGATTGTCTCGCCGCGCAGCAGAA
>JAKBCD010000035.1 GCA_021808205.1 Pseudomonadota bacterium
GAATTTTTAAATTGGGCCCCATGATCGGTGAAATTCTAAAGCGCAAACATTGGCCGGTGGTGCGCAAGGCCGTGGTTTCGGGCGCGCGCGCGGCGGCAACACAACAGGTTTCACTGGTTGCGGCGGGGTGCGCCTTCTATGCCACGCTGGCGCTGTTTCCCGCCATCACCATGCTGATCTCGCTCTATGGCCTCGCGTTCAACCCGGATACGGTGCAGCCGCAGCTGCATTACCTCCAGAGCTTCATGCCGCCGGATGTCTATAGTCTCATCTCTCAGCGCATCCAGGGCATTGTCAGCCAGCCGGCCAAAGGACTCGGAGTGTCGTTCGCCGTTTCGCTGTTCATATCGCTCTGGTCATCCTCCACCGGCACCAGGTCGGTCATCAACGCCCTGACTCTTGCCTACCAGGAGCGCGAGACGCGCGGCATGATCCGGTTTTATGCCGTGGCGCTCAGCATGACCTTTATCGCCGTGCTGGGCACGGTGCTGGCCATCGGCTTTCTGGTGTTCGTACCCATCGCGCTGGCGTTTCTGGGCCTGCCGGAAAACATGAAGTTTCTGGTGGCGCTGGTGAGCTTTGCTTCCATGGTCGTCTTCGTCATCATCGCGCTGGGTCTGCTCTACCGTTTCGGCCCCGCCGGCAATAACCGCATTTTCTATGCGCCGGGAGCGACCATCGCGACAATCTCCTGGCTGACGGCATGTTGGCTTTTCGGGCTTTATGTCGGGCATTTTGCGGCCTACAGCGCCACCTATGGGCCGTTGGCAACGATGATCGGCCTGATGATGTGGTTCTATATCTCCGCCTATGTCGTGTTGTTCGGCGCCGAGCTTAACGCCGCCATGGACCGGGAATGGCGCCTGCGGCCTCAGCTTCCAGGCGAAAAACCCCCTGGCGCGGAAGGATCTGCGCCGCCGCGATAATGAAAATTGGCAAGCGCCGCTGGTTAATGCTACCCGCGCGGGGTGAGTAGCATCCTGAAATCAAAGCCGGCACAGGCGGTTCTGGCCCGGCTTCTGGCCTGTTATCTCAGGGTTGCCCTGAGGCTGCAATTCGGGGTCAGGATCGAGGGGCGGGAGCATCTTGCCGGCCTGGCCGAGAGCCAAGCCGTCATTGCCGCCTTCTGGCATGAAATGCTTCCAACCATGCCAGTGCTGTGGCGCGAGGCCCGCAACGCCGGCATGAAACGCCCTGCCGTGGGGCTGGCCAGCCGCCACCGGGATGGCCAGTTAATCGGCAATATCATGCGTGCCCTCGGCATGGGGCTGGTCTCGGGTTCCAGCTCCAATGGCGGCGTGGCGGGCATGCAAGAGCTGGTGAGGATGCTCAAGGGTGGCACCAGCGTCATCATCACCCCAGACGGTCCGCGCGGCCCGGCGAGGCATGCGGCGGCCGGGGTGGCGGCATTGGCAGGGCTCACCGGGGCCAGGATCATACCGTGCGCGGCGGCGACAAGCCGCTTCCTTACCCTGCGGAAAAGCTGGGATCACATGCGTATACCGCTGCCTTTCGGGCGGCTGGTATTGGTCTGCGGCGCGCCGCTTAATGTAGCGCGAGAAGATTGGCGTGCGGCGCTGCCGCAGATCGAGGCGGCGCTGAACGATGCCTTGGTGCGGGCGGCGCCATGATCCTAGAACTTTATGCGGGCGGGACCAGCTTGGCCGCGCCGGTGCTCCGGCGTATGCTCCGGCGCCGCGCCGCCAGGGGTAAGGAAGTTGCCGAGAGGCTTGGCGAGCGGGAGGGCATTACCCCCATGGAACGCCCGGCGGGGCGGCTGGTCTGGGTGCATGCGGCCAGTGTGGGGGAGACAATGTCTGCCCTGCCGGTCATCCACTTGCTGGCTTCGAAAGGCCCCGTGCTGCTCACCACCGGCACTTTGACATCCGCGAAGCTTGCGGCGGAGCGACTGCCAAAAGGGGCGGTTCACCAGTTCGTACCGCTGGATGTGCCGGGTTGGGTGAAGTGTTTTCTGGACCATTGGCAGCCCGATGCGGCGGTGTTTCTCGAGAGCGAAATATGGCCCAACCTGCTCAGGGCGTGTGATGCACGCGGGATCAGGCGGTTTCTTGTCAACGGCAGGCTGTCCGCAGCCTCCACCCGCAGCTGGCGACGGGTACAGGGGGCAGCAAAAAAGCTGCTGGGTGGGTTCGCGGCAATCCATGCCCAGTCAACGGGCGATGCCATGAATTTCCGCGCGCTGGGTGCTCAGGAAGTATTGGAATGGGGCAATCTGAAATTCCACGCGGCCCCCTTGCCCGGCGATGAAGCAGCATTGGCGGGGTTGCTTGTGGCGATTCCAGGCCCTCTCTGGCTGGCGGCCAGCACCCATCCGGGCGAGGAGGCGTTGGTGTTCGCCGCTCACCGGGCCTTGCTGGCGGAGTTTCCGGGCCTCGTGACAATATTGGTCCCCCGCCACCCTGCGCGCGGGGCGGAGGTGGCGGCGATTTGCGGCGCCGCCCCGCGCCGCGCGCTGGGGCAGGCACCCGTACCGGGGCGGGTTTATGTCGCCGATACCCTGGGCGAGCTGGGGTTGTTCTTTCGCCTGGCCCCTTTTGCGTTCATCGGCAATTCGCTGGCCGGGTTCGGTGGCCACAACATTGTGGAGCCTGCCTTACTGGCCCGCCCGGTTATTTGCGGCCCGCACCTGGAAAATTTCGAGGATGCCGCCGCCCGGCTACGTGCCGCCGAGGCGCTGTTGGAAGTCACGGATGCGGCTGGTCTTGCCATGGCGGCGCGGCGCTGGCTGACAGACCCGCAAGCCGCCGCCGCGGCAGGCGCTCGCGGGGCCGCTATTTTTGCGGATGCTGAGCGATTGCCTGAACGGCTCGCAAGCCTCATCCTGGATGGCGTATCATGATCACTCCGGCATTCTGGGCCCACCGCGGGCCCGCGGCACAATTTTTGCGCCCCTTCGGGCTTATTACCCGCATTGCGACCGCAAGCCGGATGCGCCGCACGGGCATTTCCCTTGGCATCAAGACCATCTGCGTCGGCAATGCGAGCGTGGGCGGTTCCGGCAAGACGGTGGTGGCGCTGGATATTCTGTCCCGCCTGCCTGGCCGCCCGTTTGCCCTCACGCGCGGCTATGGCGGCTCATTGCGCGGGCCGGTGCTGGTGGAGCACGGCATTCATGCCCCCGGTGAGGTGGGAGACGAGGCGCTGCTGTTGGCCGATATCGCACCCACGGTGAAGGCCGAGGACCGTGCCGCCGGCGGTAGGCTGGCGCTGGCGGAGGGTGCCACCGCCATCGTCATGGATGATGGCCTGCAGAACCCGGCCGTGCGGAAGAATTTGTCGCTGCTCGTGATTGATGGCGGCTATGGCTTTGGCAACGGGTTGCTGCTGCCCGCTGGCCCTTTGCGTGAGCCTGTGCACAGCGCCGCGCGGCGCTGCCACGCCGCAGTTCTGGTTGGCCATGACGAGACCGGCGCATTGGCGCAGCTGCCACCCGCCCTGCCTGTTCTGCGTGCCAATCTGGTACCCGATTGCGCGGAACCGCTGGGGCGCCGGCCGGTAATTGCTTTTGCGGGGATCGGCCGGCCGGAGAAATTCTTCCGCTCCGTGCTTTCGCTGGGAGCCGAGATGGTCGGCAGCCATGCCTATCCGGACCACCATGTCTACGCCACCAAGGAGGCTTCGGCCTTGCTGGCCGAGGCTGCCAATAAGGGGGCAAAGCTCGTCACCACTGCGAAGGATTTCGTGAAATTGCCGCCCGCCTTGCGTGCCGCCTGCCTTGTGGTGCAGGCGCGTCTGGTGTGGGAGGATGAAGCAGCGCTGGAAATGCTTCTGAACGCATGAGCGCACCCGAACCGAGTTTGGCCCACCGTTCCGAGGCGAAGCTGTTACATGGGCTTATCCGGCTGCTGGCTTTGCTGCCGCCGGTCGCGGCATCAAAGCTGGGCGGCGCGGTGGCGGGGTCCATTGGTCCGTTTCTGCCGGTCACGCGAAAGGTTGGGGATGCCAATCTTCGTCTCGCTATGCCGGAACTCTCGACGCAAGAGCGCAAAACGATCCTGCGCCAGGTCTGGCGAAACCTTGGTCAGACCATCGCTGAACTGGTTTGCCTGCGCGCCTTGCGTGAGAGTCCGAGAGACAGCCTGAAGCCAGGTTACGTGGTGGAGGGCTGGGATGAGTACGTGACGCCGCATCTGGTGCGCGGGCAGCCGGCACTTTTCTTCACCGGCCACACCGCCAACTGGGAGGTGATGCCCCTGATCGCCGCCACGAAGAACGTGAATTTCGGCTTCATGTACCGCGCTCCCTCCAACAGGCTGGTGGATGAGATGCTGGGGCGGCTCCGGCAGGAAGGATATGACAGCCCCGTGCAAATGTTCGCCAAAGGCGCTGCTGGCGCGCGCGCGGCCTATGCGCATGTGCGCAATGGCGGCGCATTGGGGTTTCTGGTGGATCAGAAGCTGGATACCGGCCTCGCGGTGCCTTTCTTCGGCAAACCCGCCATGACCATGGATGCGTTGGCCAGCTTCGCCCTGCGGCTGCGCTGTCCCGTATTTCCCATTCACGTCAAGCGCCTTGGCCCGGCGCGGCTGCATGTGGTTTGCGAACCGCCGATCCCGCTGCCGGAAAGTAACGACCGCGCGGCCGACACGTTGGCGCTCACCGTCGAGGTCAACCGCATCGTGGAAGGCTGGGTGAGGCAAGCACCCGGCGACTGGCTGTGGCTGCACCGGCGCTGGCCAAAGGGCACGGTCTGAGAGGTTCACCGCCAAATTTATCGCCAGGAGATATTCAGCTCCTCGCGGGAGGCAAAGCGCAGTAAATGCCGGTTCACGACGTCCCTCAGTCGCGCAAGCTCCTCCTTATCCGCCGCGTTCAGAATGATGGAGAGTTTCTGGGCATCCGCATCCATGGTGCAAAGGCCAGTGGCAAAGCTCACCTCGCCCTGGGTGTTATCTGGTTCCCGCATGGCGGGAAGCTCGCGGGCGAAATGGCTCACGAGTTGGCCGAGATAACGCCTGGCGCTCGCGGTGGTAATGATGGCAGTGGCATTCACGCTCCGCTCTCCTTCTTCTGCGGTAACCTGCTTGAAATTTTCCCCCTGGCGGGAGGAACTTCAAGCTGTCAGGCTTTGCAAAGAGTAAAGAAATGCAGCAGGCGGTTTTATGGCCGGAATATGAAAAAACCGGCCATAAGGACCGGTTTTTGTTGGAAATAAGGCAGCTTACTCGGCCGCTTGCTCGACAGCGCTCTTCAGCTGCCCACAAGCCGCCAAAATATCCTGCCCGCGCGGGGTGCGGATGGGCGAGGCATAGCCAGCCTGCGTCACAATCGCCGCGAATGCCTTTAAAGCCTGCGGCGTTGAGGGTTCGTAATTTGACCCCGGCCAGGGATTGAAAGGGATCAGATTCACCTTGGCCGGCAACCCGGCAATAAGCCGCACCAGCTCCCGCGCCTCGGCCTCGGAATCGTTGATACCCTTGAGCATGATGTATTCAAAGGTGATACGCCGCGCATTGGAGGCGCTGGGGTAGCGCCTGCAGGCGGCGATGAGTTCCTTGATCGGGTATTTCCGGTTCAGCGGCACCAGCTCGTCGCGCAGATCGTCCCGCACCGCATGCAGGGAAACCGCGAGGTTAACCCCCAGTTCCTCGCCCGCGCGGTCCATCATTGGCACCACACCGGAGGTGGAGAGGGTGATGCGCCGGCGCGAGAGGCCGATGCCCTCGCCATCCATGATGATCTTCATGGCTTTCGCGACATTCTCGTAATTATAGAGCGGCTCGCCCATGCCCATCAGCACGATGGTGGAGAGCAGACGCGGTGTTTCACCCCTGGGGCTTGGCCATTCGCCATAGGCATCGCGCGCGGCCATGAACTGGCCGACGATCTCGGCCGAGGACAAATTACGCGCCAAGCGCTGGGTGCCGGTATGGCAGAACCGGCACGAAAGGGTGCAGCCAACCTGAGACGAAAGGCACACGGCACCCCGATCCTCCTGGCGGTCGGGAATATAAACCGTCTCCACCGCTTCATGGTCGCGGAAGCGGAACAGGAATTTCCGTGTTTCGTCTTTAGAGAGTTGATCAGTCGCCACCTCAGGCCGGCCGATCACGAAGCGTTCCGCCAGCTTCTCCTGCAGGGGCCGGGCGATGCTGGACATCGCGGAAAACTCCCGCACGCCCTGGTGATAAATCCAGTGCCAAAGCTGCTTGGCGCGGAAGGGCTTTTCGCCAAACGTCTCAACCTCCGCCGCCAGTTCCTCGCGCGAAAGCCCCACCAGATCCCGCCGCCCATCCGGCAGAATATGCGGTGGCGGCGAGAAATGCGCCGCCTTGGCCAGAATCCGTTCGCGCTCGGCGGCGGTAAGGTCGAGTGTTACTGACATGCGGCGGTAATGGCCTTGTAAGCGTCGGAGAATCCGGTCAGCGAATATTGGTCCACCACTGGATGGCCCTGCGGGCCTGGCCCGGTGGCGGTGGCGGTGGCGCCGGCTTCGAAGGCGGCCACCGCAGCAGCGCCGCTGGTGGTAAAGGCGACATCTTTCTGCGTGAAGAAATCGAAACTATTGCTGCCCACGGCGAGGCTCACCGTGGCGTTCTTCGGGTAGTCATATCCGGTGGTGATGGAAACCTCATGCGGTGAGCCCTTGCGGTTCGTCACTGTGAGCATCACCGGGCCGCGGTCTTTGACCGCTGGGCTGGAGCTTTGCGGCGCGGTGAAGGCGTAGCAGATCTCTGCGTCGCCAGTACCATATGTGGCGGCGGTCCAGTCTCCGAACTTGCCACCATTTGGTCCCAGCGCGCTAGGACCGGCTGCCAGGGCGGCGGCGGGAAGAAGGGCAAAAATGAAGGATGCAAAGATTGGTTTCATGCGTGGCAACATAAACCAGCAATCGGGCACAACCAAGGCGCGGGAGCTATTTTGATGGAGTCGCCGTTGTCTTGGGGGCGCTTCAGGGGTGCACGGGCACCAGGCGGAACAAAAGATTGATCCCAGCCCCGAGCAGAAACCCAGCCAGCGTGCCATTCACCCGGATATATTGCAAATCCTTGCCAACCCGCAGCTCCAGCTTCTCGGTGATGGTCTTGGCGTCCCAGGAGCCGATCACGCCGCCAATAAACCTTGCCCCCTCCGCCTGGGCGCTGGGTAGCATGCGCAAGAGGCCTTCCTGGGTGGCATGGTTCAACCGCGCCTGGGCGGCCTCGTCTTGCCCCAGCACCTCGGCCAGATTGGCGAGGGCCGCTTCAATCACCGCCACCGAGCGGCCATGGGGGTTCGCCGCATCCAGTTCCAAGGCGCGGCGCATCCGGGCCCAGACATCCCAAACCCAAGCCTGCACGGTCTCGTGCGTCAGTACACCCTTCAGCGCCAGGCTGAGCTCGGCGGCGCGGGCCGGGTCGGTCTCCAGCTTGGCGATCTCGGTGCGGGCCCATTCATCGAATGAATCCCGGATTTCGGATGAATCCGGGCTGATCTTGTCCAACTCCACATTCACGGCGGAAAGCACCCGCTTGGCGATGGTCGCACCCACTGCCCAGCCGACCAGCTTGCCGCCATGCTCGGCCACGCGTTCTTTTATTGCCTCGCGCAAGGTTTCCTCTCGCGCCGCCAGCGTTTCCTTCACCTGGGCCAGAACAAAGGAAAACATCTCCTGATGTTTGCCGCCTTCCACCAGCCCAGCCAAGGCGCGGGCCACCACCACCCTGGCGGCGCGCCCACCAATTAGCTTGGGCAGCAACCTATTCAGCAACCGTCGGGCGCGGCCATCCTCAATGCTGGCGAGAAGCTTAGGCAGCATGCCGGCCAGTGTCTCGGCCAGGGGCCGGGTTGCGGCGGGGTCGGCCAAAAAACCCCTTAGGATGGCGGTTGCATCCAGGTTGGCGAGCAGACGCCGGATATCACTCTCGGTGAACACATGGTTGGCCACGAACCGCCCCAGGGCGTCACCCAGGCGCTGTTTCTGCGCGGGCAAAATGGCGGTATGCGGGATCGGTAAGCCAAGCGGATGCCGGAACAGCGCGGTAACGGCGAACCAATCCGCCACGCCGCCGATGAATCCGGCCTTGGCGGCATCCCGCAACAGTCCCGACCAGGCGGAGGCGGGGAGCCAATTGCTGCCCAATGCCAGGGCGGCCATCAGCACCAGCAGGGCCGAGGCGAACAGCTTATGGCGGTTAAGATTGGCACGCAGGGCGGAATCGGGGTCTTGCAGCGGGGCCATATCCCTAGATTACCCGCCCGCGCCGGGATGTCGACCTCAGACAGCGCTGAAAGATGGATAAGTTCCCTGCAACGCGCAGTTTTTGTTGCATTCCAAGGGCTCTCAAGCGCATGATTGCAACATTCGATAAACGACCGGCGATACGCCAGCAAACGTCGTGGCACCATCGCAAGATGGAGGTTTAATATGTTGAATATGAAGAATTATAATGAAAATTTAGTGCGGCGTCAGGAACATTTGCCGCACGGGTTGAGCCGTGCAAGCGGGAATGGAGCGGTGCTGCCGGTGGTTCTGGGGCTTGTCTGTGCCACTCTGGTTATGGGTATTTTCTGGCTCGCATATACCCTCGACTGAAGGCAGGCTTGCAGGCTGAAGGATTGCCCGAACCGCATGCCGCATTGCATGATGCGGGTATGGGATTTTTGACCGAAGCTGTACCACCGCGCCGCGCCGCGCAGGGCGTTTTGCCCGGAATAACCCGGATCGTTGCGGACAACCCCGGGGTGATGACCTATCATGGCACCAATACATACCTGGTTGAACAGCATGATGGGCTGG
>JAKBCD010000036.1 GCA_021808205.1 Pseudomonadota bacterium
ATAACCAAATAGCCGCTTAAACTTTTAACCCAACAGGTGAGCCAAAAACTCCGTTAAAGCACGCTGCCAATTGTCTCAAATCATTCGACGATGGACAGGCAATGTGGTCAGTCTCGGTGCCGACGACGAATATCGGAATATGAATATCGCTGAGCGAGACCGGCCGGCCCTCGACCGTGAAACGCCCCTCGGCGAGATCATTATCCAGGAAAAGCCGGCGGAGATACTGGGAATGCATCCGTGCCGGCATTCTCGTCCCGTCCGCGTTCCAGGCCATCAGATCGCTGTCGGATTCAGTCCGGCCGAGCAGATAGCTGTTGATGAGGCGCGACCAGACAAGGTCATTTGAACGCAACATCTGGAAGGCCCCGGCCATCTGCCGGCTATCCAACGTGCCGCGCACGGCCATGACGTCTTCGAGAAAGCTGAGTTGCCCCTCGCTGATGAAGAGCTGGAGTTCGCCAGCCTCGGTAAAATCCGTCTGCGCCGCGAAAAGCGTGAGGCTCTTCAGACGCTGATCCTGGTCGCGCGCCATCGCCGCCGCGGTGATCGAAAGCAGCGTGCCACCGAGGCAATAGCCGCAACCATGCACGGGCGTGTCGCCGCAGATGGCGCCAATCGCATCCAACGCCGCCATCGGCCCAAGCTGCCGGTAGTCATCCAGACCCATATCGCGCAGCTCGGGTCCTGGGTTCTTCCAGGAAATGGCAAACACGGTGTAGCCCTGTCCAACGAGATAGCGGATCAGGGAGTCTTGCGGCGAGAGATCGAGAATATAATATTTCATGATCCAGGCTGGCACAATCAGAACCGGCTCTGGTCTCACCTTGTCCGTCATCGGGGCATATTGAATCAGTTCGATCAGTGCATTGCGGAAAACCACCTTGCCCGGCGTGGCGGCCAAATCCTCCCCGAGCTTAAAATGCCGGGTTTCGGAAGGAATGTCATTCTGGGTTTCGTGCAGGTCGTTCAGGAAATTTTGAAGGCCGATCTGGAAATTCCTGCCGCCTGTCGCCGCTGCCTCTTCGATCACCTCCGGGTTGAGCCAAGGGATGTTGGAGGGCGAGAACACATCCAGCCACTGCCGGGCAGCGAAAGAAACGATCTGCTGATTATGTCGGCCCACGGCCGGGCCGGCATCACTCGCTTGCCCCCACCATTCTTCTGCAAGCAGGAAGCCCTGGTAGAGAAGGTTGTAGGGTGGCCGCTGCCAGAGCGGGCTGCGGAAGCGGTGATCCTGGGGCGCGGGGTCGATGACATGTGCGCCAGCAGCGGCATCGATGTAGCGCCGCCATTGCTCTAGGGCTTTCCGACCCAGATCGGCGCGGCGGGCTGGCGCATTTGCGAGATGAATGGCCCAATCGGCCCAAGCCAGCCAGCATGAGGAAAGCGACAAGCCAGACGTCAGGCGAGCCTGCTGGGCGTGGAGCAGCCGATCAAGTTCATATGGATCTGCCGCTCCCGGTAGTGTCGCCTTTGATGCCGACGGGTCGGTTGAACTCGACGCACCACCCCCGGTCGCCAGTCTAGCGGCCGAATTCTTTGGATATGTTTCCATACTATCCATCGGGCCTCCAAGGAGTGTATGGCATGAAAGTAAGTTCCAGTAATTGATTCAGGTCAGGTTTTGGAGGCCCGACTTCGTCCCACAGGCTTGTACCCAACATCAGGATGCCGTGCTGACAGGCCATCAGACCTCTCCGGCCATGCGCCGCAGGCCGGGAACATCGAGGAGCTGCAACGCCCGTGGTCCTTGCCGTTTGATGAGATGGCTTGTCTCAAGTTGCAGCAGCGCCCGGCTCACCGATTCTGGGCTTAAGCCAAGATAATCCGCGATATCGTGCCGAAGCATTGGCAAGCTCACCGTATCCTCGGTTGCCAAGACCGGCAGTTCGCTACGCCATAGCCACAGGATAAACCGGGCGACCCGGGCGCGGCCATCATGCTGCACAGCCATCAGGATATGGCGCTCGGCCTGCCGGAGTTCGTGGCATAGTTTACACAGAAGCGCGACATCAAGCTTTGGGTCGCGGCGTACCAGGCGCGCGAGCGCTTCGGATGGGATTTTATAGGCGACAACCGGGGTCAGCGCCTGAGCCGTCGCCACATATTCACCATTCTCGCTCAGCCCCAAAAGGTCGGAGGGGAAGAGGAACGACGACACGCGCCGCTCACCATTTGGCAGGAGGTAATATGTCTCAGCCACACCGGAAATGATGTTGTAGACGAATTGCGCACGGCCGCCCTCCGGATAGATCACTGTATTCCGGCGCAGCTCCGCGACCCTCGATATATCAGTCAGCGCGGCCTGCTCATCGGGAGTAAGCAGCTGCACACTGCTCCCATCGCTCGAACGCGCAAATGGCTTCGCATATATAGAAGGCGGCGGAAATTTAGGCTTCGGGGCGTCGCGCATCCGGGTCATCACTTATTATCCTTCCGCGAACGCGGATCCTTCGGCTCAAACAAACTGCCCGAATATACAGATACACTCAGATAAAGAGTTTGATTTGAATCAGTTTTGTGACCGGCTATCCTCGCACAAAAAACAAATTCGTGTCTGTTTCTTTAAATAAAGGTTAGTTACTGCGACCTAATGGAACACGGTCCTCATGTTTCCAAAGTATACATAAATAGCAGATAGCCGCCGGAAGCGAAGCAGGGACTTGGGTATTATGTGTCATGCGGCTGCTTCACATTGCCTGCACCTGAGTCCGGCAAGCATCTGCTGCTGACAGACGTGATATCGGCATTCGAATATTTGGCCGATGTTATGCCCTGATGTGGCATGTGGCGACGCCCGGTTGGTAAATCACGTCTCGCTGGCTGCCTTCAACGAAGCCGCGATATCGCCAATCGACCGGAACAACACCAGCACATCGTCTTTGGACGGCATAAACCCCCGGCGGCGCCAGAACCTGGCGGCCTCATCATCGATGGCATTGACCATCAGCGCCCGCCCGCCAATCAGCGCGGCGCCATTCACGCTGCGGGCCAGTGCGTGGTTGAGCAACCCAATGCCAATCCCTTGCCCCGTCCGTGGCAAGCTGACCCAACAGAATGCACGGCATCGGGTTCGGTGGCTGGCCGGTACGGATCGCGCGCGGCAGGCTGGCGGGCACAATGGCGGCAGGCGCCAGGCCGTAATAGCCCACCACACGGCCCGCCGCATGGACCACCATGACCACGGTAAATCCCTTCTGCTGATTGGCCAGCGCCCGGACTTTAAGCCAATGGTCGAGCGAGGGCTTGCCGCAGGCGAACTGGGATACATCATGCCCGGCGTGCAGAAGTTCCGGCGCGGAAAGCGGCTGCTCCGCCATCAAGGCTTCGCGGTATCTTTTTCCCACGGCGCCTTGCGTCGCAGCGATGCCACCATCTCCGGCACAGGTGCTGCCGTGGTTGAGATTGCTTGAACGAACGCCTCAAACCCTTCTGGGCTCATGCGCACCAGCGTGCTTTCCATCAGCACCTCCTCGGCGGCCCGCACCGCGGCCTCCCGCACAAAATCCGTCCGCGAGCGCCCGCGCAAATCCGCCGCCCGGCCCGTTGGCCCAGTTCACGCCAGAATTCCACATCGCTCTGGCGGTTTACCATTTGGCGGCGGGCAAGGCTGGCAAGCATTTCCGCCAAATCCGCGCCGATACGAGCGACCCGCCCCAGCACCTTACCATGACGCCGGAGTTGTGCCGCCAAACCAGGCAGCTGCTTTTCAAATGCCCACGCCACCCGGCGGCCCATTAGCAGCTCAGCCAGCATGGACGGCTGTTTCTGCGCGGAACTGCGCGTTTCCGCCGCCTCATGACCGCCAGCCCAGATGGGTTCCGCGAATGGCATCCAAACAATTCTACGGCATCGAGTGCCGTTGACCCGGACTGGATTGCCGCCATTCGTCGGTTCGACCGATCGCCATCTTCTCCTATCGCTCTTGCCTCCTTAGCACCGGCTCGCAGTCAGGCAGCTACCGGCTGTCGCCGGTATACCTCACCACGTGCCATCATCGTCCAGACAATCCGGGCGACCTTGTTAGCCAGAGCCACCGCCGCGACTTTGCGCGGCCGACGCTCCAGCAATTGCAATAGCCAGGTACTTGCCGATTTGCTGCCAGGTTTGGCGAAGCGGAGCACGCCCATGGCGCCAACCACCAGCAACTGGCGCAACCGCTCGTTGCCAGCCTTACTGATCCGGCCCAATCGATGCTTGCCGCCTGTTGAATGTTCCCGCGGCGCCAGTCCCAGCCAGGCGGCGAAGTGACGGCCACTTTCAAAGTTTTGTGGGTTTACCAACAGCGCCATTGTGATCGCGGTGATCGGCCCGATGCCGGGTATTGCCGTAAGGCGCTGGCTGACCTCGTTCGCTTTGTGCTGTTTCAACAATTGCCGGTCGATGGCCTGGATATTCACATTGAGGTTGGCAACATGCTGCCCCATCTGTTCGAACATCGCCTTTGCCGTGTCGGGAATGGTGGGATGATCTGCCAGGGCGCAGAGCAGTATGTCGACATTGCCTGAGCCTTTGGCCGCAATCACGCCGAACTCCGCTGCGTGTCCCCTCAAGGCATTGATGGCCTGCGTTCGCTGCCCGACCAGCATCTCCCGGTGCTTCACAGCGATTGTCGCCGCCTGCTCATGGGTGGTCTTCACCGGGACTGTCCGCATGCTTGGCCGGGACGCCGCCTCACTGATCGCTTCCGCGTCATTGCGGTCATTCTTGTTGCGTTTAACAAATGGCTTTACATATTGCGGTGGGATCAATTTCACCCGATGGCCCATAGCAACAAGCATCCGGCCCCAGTGATGAGCCCCAGAACAGGCTTCCAGAGCAAGCGCCGTCGGGGACAGTTTGGCAAAGAAAGCTTCAACCTGGCCCCGCCGGAGTTCACGGCGGAGGATAACGCGATCATGCGCATCCAAGCCGTGCAACGTGGAAACATGCTTCGACGTGTCGATCGATATGCGCTTATATTCCATGGGACGGCCCTTTCATGGTGGTCATTGAGCGACCTCATCTTGGCACATTCGATGCCGTGGGCCGTTCCGCCCCAACAAATCTCAATGGAAATCAACACCGGATGACATGAGATCGAATCACCCCGGCGATCGCTCTCATGTTTGAATCCGTCTCTGAACCAACGAAGCAGAGGACAATTTAGACTTCAGTTCCGCTCGCAAAGCGAGCGAACCTGAGGTCATCGCACTTTAGACATTATGCCAAAAGCTTTACCTTCCGGAAGTCTTTCCAGGCGGAGGCAATGGCGCGTGGTTCGCCACGTGCCGCGTGTGCGGCCCAGCCCAGCACGATGCCCAGCGCCCGGATGGCTTCTGGTGAATCTCCGTGCAGCCGCCGCGCCATATCCTCGGCGGTTGCCATGTCGTTGAGCTTGCCGAGCTCGTCTTGCAAGGCGGAAGCGGCATGGTGGAATTGGCGCACGCGCTGCCGTGGTTCCAGCAGCGCGCTAAAAAATTCCGCCGCGTATCTGAGCTTTTTTAGGTCTATGCGTACGCGGTGGCGGCGCTCCGGGGTGAGGCTGGCGAGGTGTTTGCCGCGTTTGCGTAGCTTGCGGTGCAGCCGTTCGAGCGATTGCTCGCCAAAGGCCCGGGCTGGCTCGGCAAGGCGGGGCAGCGTTTCCGCCGGCAGCCCGCCGCGCCAGCCGCGCCGCGCGATGAAGCTTTCCGCCATTAACAGAAACCGTGTGGTGGCGGGGTCTTCCAGCAAGGCCCGCGCCTGGGCGTAGCCCGCCTGGCGGTACGCGGTGCATTGCGCCTCCAGCGCTGCGAAGCCGGCTTCGTTGGGGAAGGCGGCGGCGGGGCCAGCGCCCAGCATGGCGATGAACACATCCCAGTTCCGGGCTTCGCCCAGGGCGGCAGCCATGCGCTTGGCTTCATCCCGCAAGGCAAGAAACTCCGGCGCCGGTAAGGCGCGGTAAAACAACCCCAGGGCTGAGCGCAGACGGCGCATGGCAACGCGCATCTGGTGCACCGCCGCAACCTCATTGCCCTCGTAAAACACCGGCCAATTGGCAAGAAACTGATCCAGGCAGGTGCTGAGAACGGTCTCCACTGCCTCATCCAGGCTGGGGTCGCCTGCCAGGCTGGTGGCGGCCTTGTGCAGACAAGGCGGCGGGCCGCCCGCCAGCCGCACCGCGCGCGGGCCTGGCGGTTCAGGTTGCAGGCGCGGCGCAAACGCACCTAGTGCCGCGGCGCTGCCCGGCACGGCCAGAGCGGGGCCGGACAGCTCAATTTCGCTGATGGGTGTTTTTTGCCCCGCCGCGATGAGGTGCCCGGTTTCAAAAATCAGCATGGTCTCGCCCAGCTCGCGCGTGGTCTGTTTCAGGCTGGCGCGGGCGATTTCATGAAGCGGCGCTTCTTTCAGGACAGCCGAAAATGTGGCCTGCCAGTCTGGCCCAAAGGCGGCAGGCCCCGGCACCGTGGCGGATGCGGCCGCTTCCAGTGTTTCGCCATTGTGAAACAGCATCAGCCGTAGGGTGCGGCCGCTTTTACGCTGCCACAGTGTAATGCCGTTGCGGGCCAGGGCATAATCGGCGGTGTCGAAAAACCGGTCCTGAATCCGGCGTGGCATATTGTTGGGGGTGGGGGCCAGCAAGGGGCTGGCGGCCAGTGCCGCAAGCTGAGACGGCTCCAGACGCAGCCGCATGGCCGCAACCCCCGTGGGTTTGGGTGTTTCCGGCGCCGCGGTCGCGGGTGCGTCCATAAACGCAGGTTAATCTTCCGCTTTGCGGCTGTCGAGCGTCAGGCCAGGGCGTATTCTGCTTCCGGCGTGTAGGTGGGCTGGTCTTTGCCCAGAAACGAGCTGAACAGGGTTACGTTATCCACGCGGATGGGTGCTGAGCGGTAGAGATTATTCGCCTGCACGAAATTGGCCAGCGCCGGGGTCACGGGCTGGTCCATCCGCGCCAGGGTTACATGCGGGGTAAAGCGCCGCTTCTCGGGCGCCAGCCCCACGCGGTGCAGGGCCGTGCCCACCTTGGCCTGCAGCCGGGCCAGATCCTCGTTGCGCTCCACCCCGGCATAAAGCGTGTTCACCCGGCCGTTTTTCTCGAACCAGCCCAGGCCGGAGAGCGAGAAGAAGAAACCGCGGCCGCGCAAACTGGCCAGGGCAAGGTCAATCTCCTCGGCTTCCAGCCGGTTGGCCTCACCGATGAAGCGCAGGGTGAGGTGAAAATTATCCTCTGGCACCCAGCGGGCACCCGGCAGATTGCAGGAAAGGTCGCTGAGTTGTTCTTTGATCTCCCAGGGAAGATCAATTGCGACGAACAGGCGCATGGCATGGCCTTTCTTTAAAGTTTCAGCGAATCGCCAAGGAAATTTTGCCTGATCCGGGATTGGCGGGTCAATCATTATATGGGGGCGGTGGCCGCGTTCAGCCATGTCAAAGACTTGGCAGGCAGATGCGGTGACAATGCGGTGCGCACGCGCGCATGATAATCGTTCAGCCACGCCAGCGACTCGCGCGGCAACAAGGCGGGGTCAATCAAGGCGCGGTCGAACGGCACGAGGGTTAAGGTTTCGAAGCGCAGGAAGGGTTTGCGCGCCCCTTCGAACGAGGCCTTTTGCACTAGCAGCAGGTTTTCCATGCGGATGCCATAGGCGCCCGGCAGGTAATAGCCTGGCTCGTCGGAGAGGATCATCCCCTCCGCCAGTGCCACCGGCTTGGCGGCCCGGGAAATGCTGGCCGGGCCTTCATGCACTGAAAGATAAGCCCCCACGCCATGGCCGGTGCCGTGGTCGTAATCCAGCCCCGCGCGCCACAGCTCGGCCCTGGCGAAGGCATCCAGATGCGCGCCGACAACACCCTCCGGAAACACCGCGCGGGCCAGCGCGATGGTGCCCACCAGCACCCGCGTTACATGCGCTTTCACCGCTGCCGGGGCAGGGCCAGGGCCGGTCCAGAGAGTGCGGGTGATATCTGTGGTGCCATCCAGATACTGGCCGCCGCTGTCGATGAGATAAACCTCATTGGGCCGGATGGGCCGGTTGCTTTCCGGCGTGACGCGGTAATGGATGATGGCGCCGTTTTCCCCTGCGCCGGAAATGGCGGGAAAGCTCTCGCCCCGGAAGAGGTTCTGCCGTGCCCGGCAGGCGAGCAGATGAGCCGCTGCGGACATTTCACTTTCCTCGCCGCGCGGCAGGGCTTCCGCTGCCCAGGCCAGGAATTCCACCATCGCCACACCATCGCGCAGATGTGCAGCGCGCGCACACGCCTGCTCGGCGGCGTTTTTGCAGGCGCGGGGCAGGGCCACCGGGTCGGGTCCGTTGGCTACCAGCGCGCCGGCCTGCTCTAGCGCGGTTTTGAACCAGACTGGCTGGCTAGCGGGGTCGTAGCGCACTTTTTGCCCCCTCAGCGCCGCAATGGCGGCTTGCAGCTCGCCCGGGGCGGCAATGGCCACCTCCGGCCCCAGATGCGCGCGCAAAGCCTCCGTTATTTTCCCTGGCGCCATGAACAGCATCGCCGTGCCATTTTTGCGCAGCAGTGCGTAGCCTAGCGCGAAGGGGCAGAATTCCAGATCCGTGCCGCGGATGTTGAAGGCCCAAGCCAGTGAGGCACCATCGCTGAGGATGGCCGCATCCTGACCGTCTTTCGCCAGTTCAGCGCCCAGGCGCTGGCGTTTGGCGGCGGCAGGCTCACCCGCGAGGCTTTCGGGGTAGGCCAGCGCCGGGGCCGTGGGCGGAGCGGGGCGGTCAGCCCAGATTTTGTCGATAAGATTCGGAGAGACCG
>JAKBCD010000037.1 GCA_021808205.1 Pseudomonadota bacterium
GGGACTGGGCGTTTCATCACGTGCAGAATAGGGCAGGTTGAAACTGATACCGCCCGCGAACAAGGCCTGCACGGATTGTAATTGCATTTGTAACACGCCGCCTTTGATACCAAAGGAAACTCCAGAGGTATCCCAGAATCGGCTGTCTGGCCGTACGAGATGATCAAATGGCGCGCGGACAAAGATGCTGATCTGGATAGGACCGAGACCATTGCCGATATCATACCCAAGGACCTCACCAACGATAACATCACGATAGAATATCGGCGTGCCTGAACCGATCGAGCCTAAATTATAGGCCTTAAGCGTATAGGTATGTCCTGGCTCATCAGATCTGACACCAGGTGGTTGCTCAAGGCCGGTAAATTGGTCCTGATATCTTCCACCAGGTTTTCCTGGATCGACCGAAATGTAGGCTCCAGAAACGAGCGTTTCAAACCCAGAAATATCAGAGACATTCAATCTTGGCCGCTCGACCCAAAAACGAGCATTGGAATTGAGAAAGCGTTTCCCGACGTTGGTCATCCGTACTTTTACTATGACATGGCTATTGTCTTTTGCGAGATCGATGCTTTCTACCGTACCCAGGGCAACAGCTTTGTATTTGAGCTGCGTTTGGCCAGCCGCCAGACCCTCCGCATTCGTAAAGGTTAGTGTCAGAAGCGGTCCCTGCTCCATAATTGTACGGTAGCCGAGATAGCCTGCGATGATTGCGGCAATAATTGGCACAAGCCAAACGATATTAAAGCTTTGCCGGCGCAGCGTGGCGCGTGGAGGCGTAGCTGACCTTCCAGTTGGCGGATGATCACTCATATCGCTGGTTCCTCATAATTATCCCACATTAAACGTGGATCAAATGCGTTAATTGCAAAGATTGTCAGCACAACGACGGCGGCAAAACAGATCGCGCCAATATTTGCGGTAACGTTTGCGAATTGGCCAAAATGCACCAGGGCGACAAGTATTGATACCATGAATATGTCGATCATCGACCAACGCCCGATAAAATCTAGGATCCTGTATGTTCTTGTGCGGGCCTGCAGGAAGCTGCTGTGTCCGCGTTGGGTGCTGATGAGCATGTATGCAAGCCCGACCAATTTTAGAAGGGGAATGGTGATGCTAGCAAAAAAGACAAGCAAGGCCAGAGGCCAGAGGCCGGCGTTAACCAGCTCGGCGATACCGCCCATGATCGTATAGGATTGAGTCTGCGCCAAATTGGTTATGTTCATAAATGGATAAATATTCGCTGGAATGTAGAGGCAGGCAGCGGCGATGGTGAATGCCCATGTTCGTGCAAAGCTTTCGGCTTTTCTGGGGTGTAGTGGCGCGTCACAACGGCGACAGCGATTGTTCTCAGGGGCGTGATTCACGAGGCCACAGGTTGCGCAGCCTAAAGCGTGGAGACCAACCGTACGGGAAGATGTCTCAGTGTCGTGAAGGCGGCGCCAGACGATTTCCTGATCAAGGCCGGCATCCGTGGCGCCCATCGCCATCATCAGGCCGATTAAAGCATAGAGAGCGGTATCTATATGTACGGTGAACATGCCGGTGAGGCGGGTGTAGGCAACAAGGAAACCGAGTAAATACACGTCAATCATCGCCCAGGGGGATAGCATCGTATACCATCGGAAAAGGATTTTAAGAGGACGCCTTGGAAAATGCGTCTCGATACCCAGGAGTGTGATGGTGATAATCCCGAGCTTCAACCCGGGAATAATGAGCGTGACCAGGAATACCAGGGCGCCGATGATCTGCCAGCCGCTACTCACAAGGCGCAATGGGCCGGTCTCGATGTGGGCCATGGCGAACCGCCCATAAGCCTTGATTTCCAACAGTGGGGCAATGAGCGCGAAGCTGTAGAAGAGCAGTCCTGCAATTGCGCAGGCCAGTGGAAAAGTGATGCCAACTCGACGCATCCGCCACAAGACGCAAAGGCATCTAGGGCATTCTGCGATCAGCCCCGGGCGGTGCGACGTAAGGCTTATAAGCATACCACAATCAGGACACTCGCGCCATTCTTCATCAGAAACAAGCTTATGGGTTTCAGTCATTTCATTTTAGTTACACCTCGCTCATTCTGTAGGCGTTGGAACCGATGGAGCGCTACTTCAAGTCGTGGAAATTTTTTACAGATCAAGATCAAGTTGCTCCCTTTTTAACCCTCCTGCCCGAACTTCGACCCCTCCATCGGCGAAGCGAAGCCGCAGAGTGGCTCCAGGGTTTATCGCGGCCGCCGAAGTCACAGCTGTACCTCGTGGCGTTGTGACCAGCACAAAGCCACGGCTGAGAATTCGCTCGTAGGATAGCGAGTCCAGCCGTGCTCCGAGAGCATCCAGCCTTATCAATGCTTCGTTTCGTCGGGCGGGAAACGACATTTCAAAGCGCTGCGAGAACAAAGAAAGACGCGCATAACGCCTTGCGATATCGCCTGTGGGCTGCAAGAGGCGGATGGTTGCGCCAGCAAGCCGCTTCTGTGCGGTACGGCACAGAAGCGGCAGGGCAATTGCCTGGCGGTGGCCAAGCAGCCGCATTTGTTCTCTGAGGCCAGCGAGAATTTCCGCTGGATGCCGGAGATTCAGGCGTTCGAGCCTGGCGCGGCGGCCTGACATATAATTTGGCAATGCCAGCATCAGGCGTTCACCGCGATCATCGAGGCGTTGCCGGGCATTTTCGAGCATGGCAGGTAGGTCAGGCAGCTTTGCGCCTGCCCGTTCCAAGCTGGTGGCGGCCTGGATGGTATGGCGGGCAAGGGCGCCGTCCAGCCGGGCGGCGCGTTGGCTGAGGTCGGCCAGCAGTTCCACGCGGGCGGGCACGGCCATTTCCGCAGCCGCTGTGGGAGTGGGGGCGCGGCGGTCTGAGGCGAAGTCGATCAAGGTGGTGTCCGTCTCGTGGCCGACGGCGGAGATGAGAGGAATGCGACTTTCTGCGGCGGCGCGGACCACGACTTCTTCGTTGAAGGCCATCAGGTCTTCAAGGCTGCCGCCGCCACGCGCCACAATAAGCACGTCAGGCTGTGGAAAATCAGCCGACAGGGTATTGAGGCCTTTGATTGCCGCGGCAATTTTTTCAGCCGCCCCTTCGCCTTGCACCGGGACGGGCCAGAGCAGGATCTGACGGGGAAACCGGCGCAGGATGGTCGTCTTTATATCTTGCAGTACCGCTCCTTGTGCCGAGGTGACGACGCCGACCACGCGCGGCAGAAGCGGCAACGGCCTTTTGCGCTGGAATATTCCCTCTGCCTGAAGCTTGCCTTTAAGCGCTTCGATGCGGGCGAGCAAAGCCCCAGTTCCCGCATATTCGAGTTTTTCGACAATAAGTTGGTATTCGGAGCGTTCAGGATAGGATGTAATGCGGCCGGTGGCGATGACTTCAACGCCGTTTTCGGCCCTAAGCCCGGCGCGCGGTACCACGCCCTTCCAGATGATGGCGCGGATTTTTGCTGTTTCATCCTTGAGAGAAAAATACTGATGTCCCGAGGCGTATGCCTTGAATTCAGTAATCTCCCCGCGCACCCGGATCCGGCCAAAAGAGCCCTCTAGCGTGCGCTTCACCGCGCCGGCAATTTCGGAGACGCTAAACTCAGGCGTGTTGGTTGCGGTTTCACTCATTCGTAAGTGTTATGATACAGCGAGCTCCGAATATAGAGGGAAGCGGTTATGCGGGTCTTAATCATAGGTTCAGGCGGACGGGAACATGCGCTGGCTTGGGCAATTATGAAGAGTCCCTTGTTAACAAAGCTTTATGTTGCACCGGGCAATCCCGGCACGGCACGGATCGCCGAAAACGTGCCGCTGCGGGCGATGGATATTCCGGCAATCGTCAAATTTGCCGTGGAGCAGAGGCTCGACCTTGTGGTTCCGGGGCCGGAGGCACCGCTCGTGGCGGGTATTGCGGATGCGCTGGCCGAAGTTGGCATTGCCTGTTTTGGCCCCTCAGCGGCGGCGGCACAGCTTGAGGGCAGCAAGATTTTCACCAAGCAGGTGGCAGATGCGGCAGGGATTCCAACCGCGCACTGGAAGAAATTCACCGATGCTGATGCCGCCCACGCCTATCTCGATGAGGTTGGCGCGCCAATCGTGATCAAGGCAGACGGTTTGGCGGCCGGCAAAGGCGTTGTAGTGGCGGCGGAGTTGGACGAAGCGCATGAGGCGGTGACGGCAATCATGGAGGACAAGATCCATGGCGCGGCGGGAGCCTCGGTGGTGATCGAGCAATGCCTGGTGGGCGAAGAAATCTCCGTGTTTGCCCTATGCGATGGTGAGGAGGCGTTGTTTTTCGGCGCGGCGGCTGACCATAAACGGGTGGGTGAGGGGGATACGGGGCCCAATACCGGCGGCATGGGCGCCATCTTCAATCCGCCCTGGGCGACGCAAGACATTATCCAGCGTAGCATGGAAGAGGTTGTTCGTCCGGCGCTGAAGGAAATGGCGCGGCGGGGAACGCCTTACCGTGGCTTCCTGTTTGCCGGGCTGATGGTTGAAGAGGATGGCCCGAAGCTGATCGAGTTTAATGTCCGCTTTGGCGATCCTGAATGCGAAACTGTGCTGCCAATGCTGAATTCAGACCTTCTGGCTGCCCTGAAGGCGGCGGTGCAAGGCGAGCTTGGCAGTGTTGAGCCGGCGTGGCGGCCGGGAAGCTCGGCCACTGTAGTCATGTGCGCCAAAGGCTATCCTGGTGCCTATGCCACCGGCAGCGAGATTTTTGGCCTCGACGAAGCGAGCGATTTACCGGGTGTATTGATCTTTCATGCCGGGACCATGGCCGAGCAAGGCGGTATTTTGGCCAATGGCGGGCGGGTGCTGGCGGTGAATGCTTTGGGTACGGATTTGCGCGAGGCATTGTCGCGCGCCTATGCGGCGATTGACCGTCTGGACTGGGAAGATGGGTTCTGCCGCCGCGATATCGGATGGCGGGCTTTGCTGGAGCTTGATCGTTTCGAGTTGAATCGTGGAGCGACACAACTGGGGAAGTGAATCAGCTTCTAATCAAGGTCTTAGAGGGTCATTCATGCCTTAGACTGAAGCATTGTTATGCACTCTAGGTTAACGCGGTGTCGTGGTCTGGCAGAAAGCGTAGGATGGCGAATGCGCTGGCCAGCGCCACCAGCGCGAGGCCAATCGGGAAGCCGCGGGGGCCCAGCAGCCCCATGCTCATGCCCATGACCGTGGGGCCAAAAATACCGCCAAGCGTGTAAACAACCATGGAAAGCGACATGGCACTGGCCAGGCCCAGCCCGGTATAGCGCGAGGCAATGAAAACGATGCCAAGCGTGAACAGCCCGCCCTGTGCCAGGCCCCAGATAATCAGCCAGGGCCAGAGCCCCTGATGTAGACCCAGAATCAACCCCAGCGGCATCAGCACCATGGCGCAGACGGTGAGGTTGCGCAGCTTTTTACGGTCCAGATGATCGGCGAGACCGCCGATCATCACCGCGCCAAGGGCCACCCCGGACTGCGCGGTCACCACGAGCAAGGCTGAGAGATGAACGGAAAACCCTTGCGACAGGCCGAAGATTGGCATGAGCGAGAGATTACAAGCCTCGGTAACACCAACCAAAAAGATACCTGCAAAGGCGGCGGGCTCTTGGCGTAATATGTCCCGCTGTCGGGTGCGGGTGGTGCCGGGTTCGCTAACATGCGGGGCTTCGCGCCCGGCCAGAACGAGTAGCAGGGCAGAGCCTGCCGTGACAGCCGCGCCCGCCAGAAAAGGTGTGCTGCCGGCACTGCCGGACAACACCAATATGCCAGGACCCACGGCCATGGAGCCGCTCAGGATCAGTTCATAAATTCCCGTCAACCGACCGCGCAGGTGGTCGGGAAAACTGCCATTCATCCAGGTATCGAGTCCTGCCCAACGCAGCGCCAGGGCTGCACCCATAACCAGGCAGAGGAGGCTCCAGATGACTAGGTTGCGGGTAGACGCGAAGCCCAGAAACACCAGCGCAGCAAAGCCCATGCCGACGACGATCATGCGCTGCAGCCCTAGGCGGTGGATGATGGCGGGGATGAAGCTGGAAATGGCCAGCAGCCCAATCCAGGGCAGGCCGGAGATGATACCGACCCAGAAATCTCCTACCCCCTCGGCGCGCAGGGATACCGAGAGCAAGGGCAGGAACATCCAAAATGCGCCCGCACCGAAAAAGGCACCAAAGAGAGCTATGATGAGTCGATAAGGCATGATTTCAGGCAGCTAGCGCTTGTGCTCTTACCAGCCGGGCAAAGGCGCCGTCCCGCGCGAGTAGAACTTCATGAGTTCCAGTTTCAACGGCCTGACCATCTGACATGACAACGATCTGGTCGGCATCGCGGACAGTCGAAAGCCGGTGAGCGACGATAATGGTCGTGCGGCCTTGGCGTAAGCGGGTAAGAGCTGCCTGCACCAGGGCTTCACTTTCGGCGTCTAGCGCGCTGGTGGCTTCGTCCAGCAGCAAAATGCGCGGGTTGCGCAAAATTGCCCGTGCAATGGCCACGCGCTGGCGCTGCCCGCCGGAGAGACGCTGGCCGTTGACGCCAACCCGGGTGTTAAAGCCCTCGGGCATATCCTGGATGAAGCCGCAGGCAGCGGCATCGGCGGCAGCGGCGATGTCTTCCTGTGTGGCGTTGGGGCGCCCGAGGCGAATATTGGCGCTGATCGTATCGTCAAACAGCAATGCCTCTTGCCCCACATACGCGATGGTACCGCGCAAGCTTGCCAGCGTGACATGTGAAATATTCGTGCCATCAACGAAAACACCCCCGCCGGTTGGGGTATAAAGTCGTGGGATCAACGCCAAAGCGGTGGATTTTCCGGCCCCGGAGGCACCGACCAGGGCCAGCATTTTGCCAGGGGCTGCGGTGAAATCCAGCCCTTTCAGCCCCATCCGCCCATCCGGGTAGGCAAAGCTCACACGGCGGAAGCAAACCTCACCCGGCCCGGCGGGCAGCGGGGCAGCCCCCGGTGCATCCGCGATAGCGGCGGGCTCGTCGATCACATCAAACACCCGCACCATACCGGCCAATCCTTCCTGGATGGCGGCATTCATTGTGCCCAAGGCCCGCAACGGGCGGGACATGATCAGGAGTGCGGACATGAATCCCATGAAGCTGCCAATACCCGCCCCGCCTGTGGCATTGCGCCACCCCTCACAACCGATGAACAGCGCCACGGCAACGCCGGCCAGCACTTCCAGAATCGGGTCCAGCCGGGCGCGCACCCGGGCCATGCGGATCAAGGCACGGTAAAGACCGGTAAAATTCGCCTCGGCGCGGGATTGCTCCTGCACCTCCAGCCCATAAGCGCGCACGGTGCGGGCCTGGGCAAAGCTTTCATTCAGCATCGCCGCGGTTTCACCCATTTGTTCCTGCATACCGCCGGAGGCGCGGCGCATGCGTCGGCCGATCCGGTCGATCGGCACGGCCGCCAGCGGGTAGATGACGGCGGAGATTAAGCTCAACTGCCAATCGATCACGAACATCGAGACCACCAGTCCGGCAACTGTTGTGACATCGGCCACCGCATTCACGGCACGTGTCATCGCATCGCGGATTACCGTGGCATCGGTGGTAAATCGCGTGGCAAGCTGGGCCGGAGCTTCACGCTCCACCCGCGCCAGGGCGGCGTTTGTGAGGTGCCTGAACATTCCAACCTGTAGTCGGCGGATCACCAGCAGCACCAGGTCCTGTGTCATCACCGCCTGCAGATACATCGAGCCGCCCTTTACCGCCGTAACGGCCAGCACCAGCAGTGGCACCTGGTAGAGGATGCGTTTGTCCTTATCTGCAAACAGGTCGAACGCCCATTTGATGATGATGGGATATAGAGCCGTGGTGGCGGACAGCACGAGCGTGGCGGCGATGACAAATGCGATGCGCCCTTTGAAAAAACGCACATGCTCGCGCCAGAGCCGGCGGATCAGCGCAGACGTTGAAGCGGTGTTGGTCATGGCAGCGTGGTTAAGCACAGTTTCGAGTAGAGCAGAAATGCGCTACAGCGCGGGGTATGGATACAATTTACAAGGGCGACTTATCTACGCCGCGCGGACGACGAAATGCGTGGGTGGATGCCTTGTTTGTGGATCATGCCGTGTTGCGGCTGTTCTGGACCAACTTTGCCCCCGTGACGCCGGGAAAGCTTTACCGCTCGAATCATCCCACGCCTGGGAATTTACGCAATTTCACACGCAAACTCGGGTTAAAAAGCCTTATAAATCTTAGAGGGCATGCGAAGAATGGTTCCGATGCGCTCTCCCGCGATGAGGCGCACCGGCTGGGCCTGGATTTTTACGACATGGCCTTTGAATCCCGTGGCGCCCCGCATAAGGACCGAATTTTACAGTTGGCCGGGATCATCAAGACGATGCGGGGGCCAGCCCTGATTCACTGCAAATCGGGCGCTGACAGAGCTGGGCTTGTGGCAGGGCTTTATGTGCTGATCTCTGGCGGCAGTGCGGCTGAGGCAATGAAGCAGTTATCACTTAGGTTTGGCCACATAAAACATTCAAAAACAGGCATCTTGGATGCGTTCTTTGAGTTGTATCAGCGGACAGCGGAAGGCAGGAAACCGTTTCTGGACTGGGTTAAGGAAGACTACAACGAGACTGAGCTGCGGGCGGCTTTCAAAGCCGGGCGCTTGGCGGAATTCATCAACGCCAAGATGCTGCGGCGCGAATAGCTCGGGCGCTATTTAGGCGCCTTTCCGGTCTTGCTTGCTTTTTTTAAAAT
>JAKBCD010000038.1 GCA_021808205.1 Pseudomonadota bacterium
ATAGGTGGATTTGCCAAGGCAGATGACCAGCACATCGCGCGGGATGCGGAAATATTCCACCGTGTTGGTAAGCGCGAAGCTGTTGGGCGGGATGATACAGACCGGGCCGGTGCGGTCCACGAAGCTAGCGGGGCTGAAGGCTTTAGGGTCCACAATCGCCGAGTCGACATTGGTGAAAATTTTAAAATTCTCTGAGCAGCGGGCGTCGTAGCCATAAGAGGAGAGGCCATACGAGACCACGCCGTCGCGCTTCTGGCTTTCCACAAAGGGCTCGATCATGGCCTTTTCTTGTGCCTGCTGGCGAATCCAATGGTCGGGCATCACGGGCATGTGGGTTTGTCCTTTTTCTCATCGGCGGGTTTGGCGCGGGCCTGGGCCTTGCGGCGGGCCAGATTGGCGCGCAGGGCTTTGGCCTCCGCGGCTTCCCGCGCCGGGCGGGCAGCCTCGGCACGGGTGAGTTTGGTGGTAGGGGGCTGTACCTTCATAACGCATGTTCAAGCCGCGCAGCGGCGGTTCCGTCAAGCTTGGATGTGAAGGAGATTTTTGACTGGAGCGGGCGAAGGGATTCGAACCCTCGACCCCAACCTTGGCAAGGTTGTGCTCTACCCCTGAGCTACGCCCGCTCGGCGTGGGAGGCTCTTTATAGGAGGGCGAATTGGATTGCAAGACGGCGAATGTGGTTACTGCGACGGGGTGTGAGCCGCGGGCGCAATCCTATATATATAGGGTCAAGACCTTTGTAACGGAACAAAACAAATGAGTACCCTGTTCAACGATGCGCCGGACGCGCCAGCCGCCGGGGCGGCTGATTTCATTATCGAGGGCGACCAGGCCAATTTCATGGCCGATGTTGTCGAGGCCTCTCAGCAACTGCCAGTGATGGTGGATTTCTGGGCCACTTGGTGTGGGCCGTGCAAAACCCTTACCCCGGCGCTGGAGCGCGTGGTGCGTGCCCAGAACGGGCGGGTGCGGTTGGTGAAGATAGATGTGGACAAGAACCAGGCGCTGGTGGCGCAGCTCACCCGAATGGGGCTGCCGCTAAAGTCCGTCCCCACGGTGGTGGCTTTCTGGCAAGGGCAGATCGCCGATACGTTCTCAGGCGCGCTGCCGGAAAGCGAGCTGAAGCGCTTTGTGGAGGCATTGCTGAAACTCTCTGGAACCGCAGCGCCTGGCGAGGAACTGATCGCCGAAGGCAAGGGGCTGCTGGAGCAAGGCCAAGCCGAGGCCGCCGCGCAATATTTCGGCGCGGCCTTACAGGAGGTCCGGGATAAGCCGGAAGCCTGGGGTGGTCTGGTGCGCGCTTTGCTCGCCATGGGCGATGAGCAGCAGGCAGGGGAAGTGCTGGCCCAGGTGCCACAGGCCCTCGCCGAACATGTCGAGATTACCGGTGCTCGCGCGGCGCTGACCCTGGCGCAGGAAGGGCGTAAGGCGCAGTCTGCCATGTCTGGCCTGGAAGCTCGCTTGTTTGCGAATGCGGACGACCATGAGGCGCGTTACGAGCTGGCGACTGCACTGAACGCCACCGGCGCGCGGGCCGAGGCCGCCGCGGCGCTGCTCGAGATTATCAAACGCGACCGCGCCTGGAACGAGGACGGCGCACGTCTGCAATTGCTGAAATTTTTTGAAGCTTGGGGCATGGATGACCCGGCCACCATGGCGGCCCGGCGCAAGCTCTCCGCCGTGCTCTTCCGCTGAGCGATGGCTACTGTTTCCCTGAGGCTTGAAGACCTCCCGGAGGAATTTCCGGTATTCCCACTGGGCGGCGCGCTGCTGTTGCCCGGCGGGCGGCTGCCGCTGAACATTTTCGAGCCGCGCTATCTGGCGATGGTAGAGGATGCCCTGGGGCAAGGGCGCTATTTTGGCATGGTGCAGCCCGATAAGCGCCTTCCGAACGGGAAGGATGGGCCAGGGCTCTACCGCACCGGCTGCCTGGGGCGGATATCCTCGTTCGAGGAGACCGATGATGGGCGCTATCTGATCACCCTCGCCGGAATTATCCGTTTTGGCATCGCCGAGGAGATAGAAATGCGGCGCGGGTATCGGCGGGTGCATGCCGGGCTGGCCGGCTTTGCCGCTGATTTGCGCGCGGGCGACGAAAGCTTGCCCTTTACCCGGCAGATATTGCTGGACGCGCTCGCCCGCTACTTCGCTAAGGCTGGGATCGACGCAAACTGGGATGCTATTGGTGAGATGAGCGACTCGGCTCTGGTGGTTTCGCTCTGCATGGCCTGCCCGTTTGGCCATGAGGAAAAACAGGCGCTACTGGAGGCAAAAGACCCGCTGCTGCGCGCGATGACCCTGCGGACACTGCTGGAGATCGACTCCTTTGACGGCGGTCCGGGAAACGGCAAGACACCGAAAGCGAGCTGAAACATGACAAATGAAACAAACGAGCCGGGGTTGGACCCGCGTTTGCTGGAAATGTTGATTTGTCCGATGACGCGGGGGCCGTTGCGCTATGACCGTGCCCGTAACGAACTGATCAGCGAAAAGGCCGGGCTGGCTTTTCCCATCCGCAATGGCATTCCGGTGATGCTGGTGGAGGAAGCGCGGCCGCTGGAGCCGTGAGATGGCGGATAAATAACATCTTGGCTGGTGGGGCTTCCATCCGCCGGCTTCAGAGGGGTAGGCGTGTCTGACACCCAGATTCTGGAGCCGGAGCAGGACGCACCACCGGGGCGAATGCGCACAACGGCGATCATCGTTGCAGTCGCCCTGTTCATGCAGAACCTCGATTCGACGGTGGTAACGACGGCGCTGCCGGCGATGGCGAAAAATTTTCATATCGATCCTCTCTATATGAGTGTCGCGGTGACCTCGTATCTCATCGCGCTATCGGTTTTCATCCCGGCTTCGGGTTGGGTCGCGGACAGGTTCGGCGCGCGGCAGGTGTTTCGCATCGCGATTGTCATCTTCACGTTCGGCTCGGTGTTTTGCGGTATCGCCCCCAATTTGCTGGTGCTGGTTGCGGCAAGGGTGGTGCAGGGCGTGGGGGGGGCAATGATGCTGCCGGTTGGGCGACTTTTGCTGCTCCGCTCAGTCAGCCGCGCGCAGATGGTCTCGGCGATGACGTGGCTGACGCTGCCGGCTCTGCTGGGCCCCGTGCTGGGGCCGCCGCTGGGCGGGTTGATCGTGTCCGCTGCGTCCTGGCACTGGGTTTTTGATATCAACGTACCCATCGGTATCGCCGGGGCCATAGCGGTCTCGTTGTTCATTCCTGATGTGCAGGAGGAAGGGCGTGGCGGCCAGCTCGACATGCTTGGTCTGATATATTCCGGCCTCGCCATGGCGTTGCTGATGGTCGGAATGGAAACCGTGGGGCGCGGGCTGATGCCCATCTCCTGGACCTTGCTTGCGTTTACTGGCGGGGCGGGGGCCTGCGTGGCCTATTGGCGCCACGCCCGGCAGGTGGAAAATCCGGTTCTAGATTTTTCCTTGTTCAAGGTAGAAACCTTCAGGATTTCCTTGACGGCGGGCAGTCTGTTCAGAATCGCCGCGGGGGCGCTGCCGTTTCTGCTACCGCTCATGCTGCAGCTCAGCTTTGGTAAATCGCCTTTGCAGAGCGGCATAATCACTTTTTCCGCGGCCGCCGGGGCTGTTTTGATGAAGCTGGCGGCGGCGCCATCTCTCGAACGTTTCGGCTTTCGCAGCGTGCTGATTTGGAACGGCGTGGTGGCGGCGCTGACCATGGCTGCGACGGCGGCTTTCTCGCCCGCGTGGCCGGCCTTGCTGATGTGCCTGGTGTTGTTCGTATCCGGGTTCTTCCGCTCGTTGCAGTTCACCTCGTTCAACACCATCGCCTATGGAGATATTGCCCGGTCGCGGATGTCCGCTGCCACCACGCTCTATTCGACCGTGCAGCAACTCTCGCTGACCATGGGCATCGTGGTGGGGGCGGCGAGTTTGGAAATTTCCAGCTGGATTTCGGGACGCACCGCGCCTGCACTGTTTGACTACAGGGCAGCATTCCTTACGGTGAGCTTGGTCGCGGTACTGTCCACCCCTTTATGCATGCGGCTCTCGAAAACGGCCGGCGATGCGCTCACCCACCATCCACCCTGACCATCGAGTGTAATTCAGGCGATATCGCTGGGTTGCAGGAAGCGCGTGAGGCTGGCAGCCCCGGGACCGACTTGCCGCCAGGTGGTGGTGATGAGAAATTCAGAAAGCGCCGCGGTGGGGTAGCTTTCGTCGATCCGTGTGGCGGCGGCATCCGGCCGGGCCGGCCCGGCTAGCGTCAGCGCCAGTTCGTGCAGGCCCGGATTATGGCCGATTACGATGGCGCTGCGCACGGTTTCCGGCAGGTCGTGCAGCGTGCCGAGAATTTGCATCGGCGTGGCCATGTAAAGCTGCGGCAGCGAGTCGATGTTCGGCCACTCGTCCCAGACTAAAGCGTTTTCTAGCTCTTCAAGGGTTTGCTGCGTGCGGGTGGCGGTGGAGACGAGCACCACCTGCGGCGCCAATCCGGCCTTGCGCATAGCTTGGCCAATTTTTTTCGCGGCGAACCGGCCCTTATCGGTCAACGCGCGGTCGTGGTCGGCTTGGCCTTTTGTCTCTGTTTCGGCCTTGGCGTGACGAAGAAGAATCAACTGGTGCATAAATCCGATAGTGCCATGGTAGATGACGGCTGTCGCCCCTATCTGAAGTTTCAATCTCCCCTTAACCTCCTTGCCGGGGCGGGTTCAGATTTTAGAGCAATATGCATGTAGATTGACGCGGCGGCGTCAAGATAAATGCATGAAATTGCTCGCTCGAACATAAAATTATAGCGTTCAGCTAAAAGCTGAACGCTATAGGGCGTGGTGTAAGTATAATCGGCTGGCTTTGGAGGATTCAAATAACAGTCACGCCGCGCCAAGGCTCGAAACGATATGAAGGATGTGAATGAAACTAATACGGCAACAGCTTGAACGGCGTGGATTTTTAACGGGTGCGGCGGCTTTGGCGGTGGCCAGCCCGGCCGTGGCGGCGCCGCTGCCGGTGCCGCCTTCCGGCGTAATGCGGTTCAAAATTCTGCGCAACGGCACCCCGATAGGCGAGCAGCACATGGCATTCACGCAATCAGGCGATGATCTGCGCGTTGAGACGAATCTCGAAATGATCGTGAAATTGATGGGCATTCCGGTGTTTCATTACCAGGGTAATGCCGTGGAACACTGGGAGAACGGGCAATTCATCCGGCTGGGCAGCAAGGTGAACCATAACGGCACTCAGCTCAGCGTTCAGGCGCACCAGGTTCCAGGCGGTTTTGCGATCCAGAGCACCAAGGCCGGCGATTACCAGTATACCGGAAGCCCGCCGATGCTGCCCCTGACTTATTGGAACCCGGCCATTTTGAAGGCGATGGTTTTGAACGTGGAGACCGGACGGCACTACCTGCCCATTGTAAGCTCACCGGGCTGGAGCAAGCTGCCGACCGCGGAAGGTGGTACTGTCTTGGCGCGGCGTTTCGACGTGACCGGCAAGCTGCACCTCTCGCTTTGGTACGATCAATCCAACCAGTGGTGCGGGCTGGAGTTCCACGTGGATGGCGACGAAGTGTTTCAGAAATATATCAGCTAAGCAGCAGCCCGCCGACTCATTCAAACTTCGTGGCCGGGAATTTCACAACCCTGTCTCATCAATTCCTTAGGGATCAATTCAGACTGCCTTGCGCTAGCAAGGCAAGCGAACCTCAAATCCTCGCTCTAGCCGAGACTGCCTTCCGGGTGGCGCAGATACCAGAGCCGTTCATGCGCCGCGACAAGGCTTTCGATGCTTTTGCGTCGGTTTGTATCCGGAGGAACAGTGCGGCGGGTCAGCATTGATTCCAGGATGCGCAGCAGCTGCTCAGCGATCTCGTAGTAGCCCTGATCGCAGGCATGATGAAAGGCAAGTAAAATCTTGTCAGACAATCGGCGGCTGTAGCGCGGTGGACCGGATTGCCCACGGGAGCTCGAGCCATCAATTTCATCGTCAGGGGCTGTCAAAGCTGCCATTGTAGTTTTGGTCCGGTATCAAAAATATTGTAAAATCTAGGCACGATAGCATATAGGCCGGCGATAGTCGGTAGTCTCATTTTTTGTACCACACCGCGCTCCTATCGCCAACTTTGATCATCTTACGATTTATAAAGACTTTGGTCAGTTCCGTTCCTTAAAAGAAAATTACAAAAAATGCCAGAGCGAACCGAAACACAATAAAAACAAAGCTATGAGAAGCTTTTCTGCTGCTTCAGGGCAACACTTCTGAAATCGTTTTTTTCTTAAAGATTAAGCAGCACCAACTGGCTGGTCAAAGTCGATAAAGGCTTCCTCCCAAGACCCAGAAGTCGCCGCCTTGCTGTATTCGGTGGAACGGTTTTCGAAGAAATTCGCGTGCTCCACCGCGTTGAGCATCTCGTCCAGCCAGGGCAGCGGATTTTTCTCGACATGGAACAGCGAATTCAGCCCCAGCCCACCTAGGCGGCGGTCGGCAATGTAGCGGATATATCGCTTCACCTCGTCGGCAGTCAGCCCTTCCACCGCGCCCAGTTCGAAGGCCAGATCGATAAAGGCATCCTCATGGTCCACGATGGTGGCGCAGGTGAGGTAGATCTCCCGGCGCAGTTCCTCCGTCCAAATCTCCTGATTCTCGGAGATAAACGTACGGAAAAGCTTGGTGATGCTCTCGCAATGCAGCGATTCATCCCGCACGGACCAAGTGATGATCTGGCCCATGCCCTTCATCTTGTTGAAGCGCGGGAAGTTCAGCAGAATAGCAAAGGAGGCAAAAAGCTGCAGCCCCTCTGTGAAGGCTCCGAAAGCAGCTAGAGTCTTTGCGATCTCATGCTTGTTCTCCATCGAGAAGCTGTGCATGTAATCGTACTTGTCCTTCATCTCCTTATATTTGAGAAAGGCCGAATACTCCACCTCCGGCATGCCCACCGTATCCAGTAAATGCGAATAGGCGGCGATATGCACGGTCTCGATGTTCGAGAAGGCCGAGAGCATCATCAGCACTTCGGTGGGTTTGAACACCTGGGAATACTGCTTCATGTAGCAGTTGTTCACCTCGACATCCGCCTGGGTGAAGAAGCGGAAGATCTGGCTGAGCAGGTTGCGCTCGGCATCGGTGATGTTCTTGTGCCAGTCCTTCACATCGTCGGCCAGTGGCACTTCCTCGGGCAGCCAATGCACACGCTGCTGCGTTAGCCACGCCTCATAGGCCCAAGGGTAGCGGAATGGCTTGTAGACCGGATTTTCGGTCAGCAAATCCAGTTTCTTCTCGGCCGCCGGGGCGGAATTAATCTGTCCACTCATCATAAATGCCTTCAAAGATTGGGCCATAGCCCTGATCCTTTAGAATTAATGGGAAGAAAGCGACCTTCTTATTGGCAGGCCAGGCACTCTTCGTAATTTCCGCTGGCGGCCAGAGGAACTGACACGGCGGCATCATTCGCAACCGGCATATCCAAAGAAATCGTCGCCTTTTTCTCCGAGACATTGTCGGCGCGCTGGATGGAGAGCGACCGGCAGTAATAAAGCGACTTCACGCCCTTCTTCCAGGCCTGGTAATGGATCTGGTGCAGGTCGCGCTTGTTCACATTCGCCGGCAGGAACAGATTGATTGACTGGCTTTGGCAGATGAAGGGGGTGCGGTCCGCCGCGTGTTCAACGATCCATCGCTGGTCCAGTTCAAAGGCGGTCTTGAACACGTCCTTTTCATGTTGGCTCAGGAAGGCCAGATGCTGCACCGAGCCCTTGCTTGTGGTTATAGAGGACCAGATCTCCTCATTATCCTGCCCATGCGCCGCCAGAACTTTCTTCAGCGCCCGGTTGCGCACGGAGAAGCTGCCGGAAAGGGTTTTTTGCAGGAAAACATTGGCGCTGATGGGCTCGATGCCCGGCGAGGCATTGCCCGCGATGATAGAGATGGAGGCGGTGGGGGCGATCGCCATCTTGTGGGAGAAGCGCTCTTCGATGCCGTAATCCGCTGCGTCCGGGCAGGTGCCGCGTTCCTTCGCCAGAACTTTCGAGGCTTTGTCTGCGGCGGCGCGGATATGCTTGAACATGCGGATGTTCCACACTTTCGCCATCACGCTTTCCCAGGGGATGGAATTGTCCTGCAGGAAGGAGTGATAGCCCATCACCCCCAACCCGACGGAGCGTTCCCGGTAGGCAGCGTATTTGGCGCGCTCCATCGAATCCGGCGCCTTCTGGATGAAATCCTCCAACACGTTATCGAGGAAGCGCATCACATCTTCGATGAAGCGTTCATCCTGGTGCCACTCGAACCAGGTTTCGAGGTTTAGCGACGAAAGGCAGCACACCGCTGTGCGCTGTTTGCCGTGCTGGTCGATGCCGGTGGGCAAGGTGATCTCGGCGCAGAGATTGGACGTTTTCACCTCCAGCCCCGCCAGCTTGTGCTGCTCCGGGCGCGCGTTGTTCACATGGTCGGAATAGATGATGTACGGCTCGCCCTGCTCGATACGGGTGGTGAGGATGCGGATCCAGAGCGCGCGCGCCGAAATCGAGCGCACCACGCTGTGATCCTTGGGCGAGCGCAGCCCCCACATCTCGTCTTTTTCCACAGCGCGCATGAAATCATCAGAGATCAGGATGCCGTGATGCAGGTTCAGCGCCTTGCGGTTGGGGTCGCCGCCGGTGGGGCGGCGCATATCCACGAATTCCTCGATCTCGGGGTGCCAGAC
>JAKBCD010000039.1 GCA_021808205.1 Pseudomonadota bacterium
GCCGGACCAGCGAGAACCCGTTGGAATGCACGCCCGAGGAGGGCAGCGCCAAAATCGCGTCGCCGGGCCGCACATTGGCGGGCAACAGGGCGTTGCGCTCCGCCGCCCCCACTGAGAATCCGGCGAGGTCGTAATCGCCATGGGCATACATGCCGGGCATTTCGGCGGTTTCGCCGCCCACCAGGGCGCAGCCGGCCTGTTTGCAACCTTCGGCGATGCCGGCGATGACCCGCCTGGCGGCCTCCACATCCAGAGCGCCGGTGGCAAAATAATCCAGGAAGAACAGCGGAGCAGCGCCCTGCACCACCAGGTCGTTGACGCACATCGCCACCAGGTCGATGCCAACGAAATCGTGAATCCCGGTCTCAATGGCGATTTTCAGCTTGGTGCCAACGCCATCCGTGGTGGAAACCAGCACCGGGTCGTTAAACCCCGCCGCCTTCAAATCGAACAATGCGCCGAAACCGCCCAGCCCGCCCATCACCCCGGCGCGGGTTGTGGCCTTGGCCAGAGGCTTTATGGCTTCCACCAGCGCATCGCCAGCTTCGATATCAACCCCGGCATCCCGGTACGTCACGCTAGTCATGTCAGCCTCCGATGCGCTAAGCCAGCGCCATGGCTCTACTTAATAATTCCGGCGAAATCCCGCCGCCTTTCAACACAGGCGGCGAGGCCGCGCAATCTACCAGGGTGTCTTGGTGAACGAAAACAAGGCCGATATGCGCCAGCATTTGCGGGTGCAGTGGCAGCGCTTGGCCCTACTGCTGGCGGTGCTGCTGGCGCTGTGGCTTTGCTTCCGGCTGTTTTCCTCCATTCTGTTGCCGTTTGTGGTGGCCGCTGGTCTGGCCTATTTCCTGGACCCAATGGTGATGCGGATGGAGCGTGCGGGCATACGCCGCACCTTTGGGACGCTGTTGGTGCTGCTGGCCTTCGGCGTGGCGTTGATCCTGTTCGTGTTGCTGCTCTATCCGGTCATCGCCGCTCAGGCCGCCGCCTTCATCACCAATCTGCCGACCTATATCCAGACCGTGCAGGCGGATTTCGCCAAGATGATGCAAGATCTCCAGCACCGCCTGCCCTACAGCTTGCGGATCAAGTTGCAGGACTTCGCCTCCACCCAGGCGAACACACTGGTTTCCTATGCGGGCAAGGCGGCCGGCAATATCATCGGCAGCGGCTTTGCGGTGGTAAACGTACTGACGCTGCTGGTGGTAACGCCCATCGTGACCTTCTATTTCCTGCGGGACTGGCCCGGCATCATCCAACATGTGGATAACTGGCTGCCCCGCCCGTATGAGGGGCTGATCCGCGCCCAGGCGCTGGAGGTTAACAAGATCCTCTCCGCCTGGATCCGTGGCCAGGCGATCTGCTGCCTGGCCCTGGCGGCGATTTACGCTACTGGGCTCACCATTATCGGGCTGGATCTGGGGCTGATCGTTGGGCTTGCCGCCGGGTTGCTGTCTTTTATCCCGTATGTCGGCACAGTGCTGGGTGGCATCACCGCCATTTTGCTCTCACTCAGCCAGCATTCGGGTTGGGACGGCATCATCGCGGTGCTGGTGGTGTTTGCTATTGGCCAGGGGTTGAACGATTACGTTATTCAGCCACGCTTCCTGGGCGACCGGGTGGGGCTCTCAGCAGTATGGGTCATCTTCGCGCTGTTCGCGGGTGGGGCGGCGTTCGGGTTTCTCGGCATCATGCTGGCCGTACCGGTTACAGCGACGCTGGGGGTTATCGCTCGGTTCTGGTTACGGCGTTACCTACAATCCCCGCTTTATCTGGACGCCCCCCCCGGATGAAACAGTTCGCCTTGCCCTTCGCGGAGCTGGCCGAACCTTTTACCGTGGAAGATTTCTGCCCGGCACCTTCCAACGCCGCGGCACGAGACTGGCTGGAACGGCCCGACGCCTGGAGCAATGCCCGGCTGGTGCTGTGGGGCGAGGCGGGCTGCGGCAAAACCCACCTGTTGCATCTGTGGGCACAGACGCGGCAGGCACAAATTTTCGACGGGCCGGGGCTGCACGGGGTTATTCGCCCCATCGGCCCGGTGGCGGTGGATGACGCTGACCTTGCCCCGGAGCCCGCCGCCCTGCTGCACCTGCTGAACGCTGCCGCCGAGGAAGGCTTTCCCGTGCTGCTCGCCACCCGCCAGCCGCCCGCGCGAATGGGCTATAAGCTCGCGGACCTCACCAGCCGGTTGCGGGCCTCCGCCAGCGTTGAGATCCGCCCGCCCGAGGATGAGCTGCTGGAGGCGCTGCTGACCAGGCTTGCCGCTTCACGCCAGCTCAGCCTGCCGATTCATGTGCGCAACCTGCTGCTGCTGCACTTGCCTCGCGCCCCCGGCTTCTACCGCGAGGCCGTGGCCCGGCTGGACCGGCTGGCCATGGACCATGGCGCGCGCATCACCCGCCCCATGGCCGCCGCAATGCTGGCGGAAATGCTCGCCGAGGCGTAGGCTGGGTTATCTAAATATCACCCGCTACAGATGAAGGCATCGTTATAGTCTGGCCATGGACGAGCAAATCCAACTGCACCCCGAAAAAACCGCACCCGAAGGGCAGATCGGCCTGGATGATCCCGCGCGCTTCATCAACCGTGAACTCTCCTGGCTGGATTTCAATTTCCGTGTGGTGGGCGAGGCCCGCAACCCCCGCCACCCGCTGCTGGAGCGCTTGCGCTTTGTTTCCATCAGCGCCTCCAACCTCGATGAATTCTATTCCGTGCGCGTGGCCGGGTTGATCGGCCAGGCGCGGGCGGGGGTTCTGGAGCATTCCGCCGACGGTCTGACCCCGGCGCAGCAGCTGAACGCCATCAACGCCCGCGCCCGTGAGCTGATCGCCTCCCAGCAATCAGCGTTTGACAACGTGCGCGCGCTGCTCGCCGAGGCCGGGCTGGTGGTGCTCTCCGCCGCCGAGCTGACCACGGACGATGCCACCTTCCTCGATTCCTTCTTCATGGAGCGGGTGTTTCCGGTGCTTACCCCGCTGGCGGTAGACCCGGCACACCCCTTTCCGTTCATCCCCAATATGGGGCTGGTAATGGCGCTCACCCTGGCGCGCGAAGACGACCGTAACGGCTATATGTCCGCACTGATCCCGCTGCCCAGCCAGATCAAGCGCTTTATCCGGCTGCCCGCGTCCGAAGGGCCGATCCGCTTCATCATGCTCGAAGAGCTGGTGGCGATGAATATGAGCCGGCTTTTCCCCGGTTTCTCGGTGGAAGGCTCCGGGCTGTTCCGGATCATCCGCGATACCGACGTGGAATTCGAGGAAGAGGCCGAGGATCTTGTCCGCTCCTACGAAACCGCGCTGAAGCGCCGCCGCCGCGGGGTGGCCATCCAGATCACCATCCAGGCCGACATGCCGGCGGATCTTCGCGAGCTGGTGATCGACGCGGTGGAAGCCCCCGCGGACGAGGTCTATCTGGAATCCGGCATTATCGGCCTGGTGGATGTGCAGCAACTGATCGTCGATGACCGCCCGGATTTGCTTTTTTCGCCGTACACGCCGCGCTTTCCCGAGCGCATCCGGGATTTCGCGGGGGATTGTTTTGCCGCCATCCGGGCCAAGGATATTCTGGTGCATCACCCCTTCGAGAGTTTCGATGTGGTGGTGCAGTTCCTCCGTCAGGCGGCGATAGACCCGGCGGTGGTGGCGATCAAACAAACGCTCTACCGCACCAGCCGTGACTCACCCATTGTGAAGGCGCTGATTGAGGCGGCGGAAGCGGGCAAATCTGTCACCGCCATGGTGGAGCTGAAGGCGCGGTTTGACGAGGAGGCGAATATCCGCCTCTCCCGCGCGCTGGAGGCGGCGGGCGTGCAAGTGGTGTTTGGCTTCGTGGGGCTTAAGACCCATGCCAAGCTCTCCTACGTGGTGCGGCGCGAAGGCGGCGGCTTGCGAGCCTACGCGCATTTTGGCACCGGCAATTACCACCCGATCACCGCGCGGATTTATACCGACCTCTCCTTCTTCACCTGCGACGCGGCGCTGACCCGCGATGCGGCGCGGCTGTTCAACTACATGACCGGCTACGCCCGGCCCGAGACAATGGAACAGCTTGCCTTCTCACCCCTGACTACCCGCAAGACCATCGACACGCTGATTGACACCGAGATTGCCAATGCCAGGGCAGGCCAGCCCGCCGGCATCTGGCTGAAAATGAACTCGCTGGTGGATGCGAAGCTGATCGACCACCTCTACGAGGCCTCTCGATCGGGGGTGGCGATCAATATCGTGGTGCGCGGCATATGCTGCCTGCGCCCCGGCGTGCCTGGCCTTTCCGAGACGATAAAAGTGAAATCCATCGTCGGGCGGTTTCTGGAACATGCGCGCATCTGCGTGTTCGCCGATGGTCACCCTTTGCCATCACGCCAGAACAAGGTGTTCATCTCCAGCGCCGACTGGATGGAGCGCAACATGGATTTCCGGGTGGAGACCTTTGTGCCTATCCATAACCCGACCGTGCATGCGCAGATTCTTGACCAGATCATGGTGGTGAATTTGCGGGACGATGCGCAGAGCTCCACACTAGGCCGGGATGGCGCCTGGACGCGGGTGATACCCGGCGACCCCGCTGCCTCGGCGCATGAGTATTTCATGACCAACCCATCGCTCTCCGGCCGGGGCTCGGCCCTGCATGGCGGGCTGGCGGCGGAGCGGGCCAGGCCGAAATACAAGCGCCGGGTGGATTGAGGCGGGGGGCCGAGCAGGCTGGATTTTCTTCCAGCGCTATGCCATACGCCGCCTCGGCCCGAAAATGCCAAGCCGTCCTAGCTCAGTTGGTAGAGCAACTGATTCGTAATCAGTAGGTCGCCGGTTCGATTCCGGCGGACGGCACCAGGATTTAATCAAAAATGGCAATCTGCGAACCCGCTGAAGCTTCGCAAGCGCGCCATGCTTTGACTCTGAACGTCTCTCTCTTTTCGGCAACCCCGCGGAATCGGCGGCGCTGGAGAATTTTTATTTCACCCGCATTTCGACCAGCCGCAATGCAGGCAGCTCAGGCATCCGGCCTCGCGCACCAGGCCTGGCTGGCTGCATTTGGGACACAGGCTCCCCAAAGCCGAGGCGCCAAGCTGGCGTTTTTTGTCCTGGATCGGCAGCCGGTCGTCATCCATCACCAGAAACCCGGTCTCGATCATGTGCTTTTCGATCACATCACCAATCGCCGCCACTAACGAGGGCACATACCGCCCCTGGGACCATTGCCCGCCCCGCGGATCGAAAACCTGCTTCAGTTCCTCAGCCACGAAGGCCACCTCGCCGCCACGCCGGAACACCGCCGAGATCATCCGCGTGAGAGCCACCACCCAGGCGTAATGCTCGAGATTTTTTGAATTCACGAAAACCTCGAAGGGGCGGCGCACGCCATCCTGCTCGATATCGTTAATCGTCACATACATCGCATGTTCGCTATCGGGCCAGCGCAGCTTATAGGTCGCCCCCACCAGCCTGTCGGCGCGCACCAGCAAATCGGGGCCATATTCATCGGCGCGTTTGGGTGCAAGCTGTTTTTCTCCGGCGGGTGGCTTCACCTCCAGCACCGAACCCGTAACGTCATTTGGCCGGTATGTGGTACAGCCCTTGCAGCCGCTGCGGTAAGCGTCGAGATACACTTCCTGAAACGCCTCAAAACCAATATCCTCTGGCACGTTCACGGTTTTTGAAATCGCGCTGTCCACATGACGCTGCACGGCGGCCTGCATACGCACATGCTCAGCCGGATTCAAATCCTGTGCGGTTACGAAATATTCCGGCAGCGCCACGCCATCGCCAAATTTCGCGCGCCACAGCCGCAGCGCGTAATCGGTCACTTCTTCTTCGTGCCTTGTACCGTCGCGCTGCAGAACCTTGCGCGTATAAGCCAGCGCGAAAACCGGCTCCACGCCGGAGGAAACATTATCCGCCACCAGCGAAATCGTGCCCGTTGGCGCGATGGAGGTGAGCAGCGCGTTGCGGATGCCGTGCTGGTTGATCGCGTCGCGCACATCCTCATCCAGCGCACGCACTGTCTCTCCCGCCAGATAATTGGCACGGTCGAAAAGTGGAAATGCACCCTTCTCCGCAGCAAGTTTCGCCGAGGCAAGATAGGCCGCGCGCTCAACCTGGCGAGCCCATTTTTGTGCCTGCGCCGCCGCCTCAACCGAGCCATAACGCAGCCCGCACATCATCAGCGCATCCGCAAGGCCGGTCATGCCAAGGCCGATCCTCCGTTTGGCGTCTGCCTCTTTGCGTTGCTGCTCCAGCGGAAAACCGGAAGCGTCGATGGTGTTGTCCATCATGCGGATGGCGGTGGCGACAAGGTCTGTCAGTTCAGTTTCGTCAATATGCGCGCCGCCCTCGAAGGGTTCGCGCACCAGCTTGGCGAGGTTGATGGAACCAAGCAGGCATGCGCCGTAAGGCGGCAACGGCTGCTCGCCGCACGGGTTGGTGGCATGAATCGTTTCGCAATAGTATAAATTATTCCGCGCGTTAATCCGGTCGATGAAAATCACGCCCGGCTCAGCGTATTCATAGGTTGCGCGCGTGATCTTGTCCCACAACTCGCGGGCACGTAAGCTGCGATAAACTTGGCCGTTGAACTTCAAGTCCCAGGCGGTATCCAGCTCCACCGCCTTCATGAAATCATCTGTCACCAGCACGGAGAGATTAAAATTCCGCAGGCGCCCAGGCTCGCGCTTGGCGGCGATGAAATCCTCAATATCCGGGTGGTCGCAGCGCATCGTTGCCATCATCGCCCCGCGCCTCGCCCCGGCAGACATAATGGTGCGGCACATCGAATCCCACACATCCATGAATGAGAGCGGGCCGGAGGCATCCGCTCCCACGCCGCGCACCGGCGCACCCTTAGGCCGCAGCGATGAGAAATCGTACCCAATGCCCCCACCCTGCTGCATGGTGAGTGCCGCCTCGCGCAGATGTGCAAAAATCTGGCCGAGATCGTCCTCGATATTGCCCATCACGAAGCAATTGAACAGCGTCACCCGCCGCGCGGTGCCAGCACCGGAGAGAATACGCCCGGCGGGAATGAACCTGAAATTCTCCAGCGCCTTGTAGAACAGCACGTCCCACTTGCCCGGCTCTTTCTCCACCTCGGCCAGCGCATGGGCCACGCGCCGCCACATATCCTCCACACTGCCGTCAATCGGCGCCCCCGCTTCGTCCTTCAACCGGTATTTCGCATCCCATATCTGCGCGGAGATCGGCGCCATCGTCTCCAGTATGGAGGGGTGGGGGGCGTGAAAATCCGCTTGAACGTCCATATGGTCATCTCCGGTCTGCGGCCAGCCGCCGGGGCGGAGACTCGGGCCGGTGGAAAACATACCAAGCCCCGGCACACACCGCCACCGGAGATTCGACCCGCCCCCTGGAGCTTATGAAAGGATATGTGCGGCCAGCACGCATAACCCAGCGGTTTCAGCCAAAATTTGCCCAGCCCCCAGCACATCGCCGGTAAATCCGCCAATCTGGCGCTTCGCCAGCGCAGAAACACCCGCCACCGCCACCGCCATCGCGGCAAAAACCGGTAAAAAATGCCAAAACAACACCGCAGCCAGCGCCAGCCCCGCCAGCACCGGGGCGCGGGCCATGCCGCCCCCCGCCGCCTGGCCCAGCCCATCCGCCCGGGCAGGCGGCAGCGCCAGCATCACCACCGGCAGCAGCGCCCGGCTCAACGCGCCGATGGCCGCCAGCCGCCACACCACGCCCGGCGCGGGTAACGCCGCCAAACACGCCGCCCGCAGCCCCAGCGCGAGAACCAGCGCCACCACTCCGTAGCTGCCAATCCGGCTGTCGCGCATAATCTCGAGCTTGGCGGCCTGGGTGCGCCCGCCCCCAAAGCCATCGGCCATATCCGCCAGCCCGTCCTCGTGCATCGCCCCGGTGAGCGCCATGCTGGCCCCCAGCGCCAACAGCGCGGCAGCCAAAGGTGGCAAGCCGGCCTGTGCCGCCAACCAGAACACCAGCCCGGAAGCCGCACCCACAACCGCCCCCACAACCGGGTAGGCCCACACAGAATCGGCCATGGGCGGGGGTGTTTGCATCCGCCCCATTGGCAGGCGGCTTAGCAGCATGAAGGCCAGCCGCGTTTCATCCCACCGGCGGCAGAAGCCGCTCATGCGCCGGAAACACCAGCCTCGGCAAAGGTGGACATGCCATCATGCGCCGCCAGCGCCGCGCGCACCACAGTGAGCGCCACGGCGGCCCCGCTGCCCTCGCCCAGCCGCATGCCCAGCGCCAGCAGCGGGGTTTTGCCAAGCTTTTCCAGCAACCGGGCATGGCCAGGCTCGGCACTCACATGCGCGGCCAGGCAATGCGCCAGCGCGCCCACGCCAGAAGCCTCCAGCACGGCAGCGGCAGCGGTGCAGATAAACCCA
>JAKBCD010000040.1 GCA_021808205.1 Pseudomonadota bacterium
CCATCAGCACCGCGTAATAATCAAGTTTGGCCATGATGGCGCTTATATCCTCGAAATTCTGCTGAAATGGAAAGTCCCGGAGCTTAGCTCCGGGACCTCGCCCGTCATATCAAACCCGGGTTCACGCGGGTTTGTTCTTGTCGTCGACATCCTCGAAATCGGCGTCGACAACCTTCTCGCCGTTCGGACCAGCGCTCTCTGCCCCTGGCTGCGCCGCGCCCGCCTGGGCTTCAGCCTTGTACATTGCCTCGCCGATCTTCATCGCCAACTGGGTCAGCTTCTCCGAGGCCGCCTTCACCGCCTCGGCATTGCCGCCTTCCAGGGCCGATTTCGCTTCAGCAATCGCAGCTTCAGCCTCCGCCTTGTCGGCCGGGGTCACCTTGTCGCCCGCATCCTTCAGTGTCTTCTCAACCTGGTTGACCATGCTCTCGGTCTGGTTACGTGCTTCAACCGCCTCGCGCCGGGCCTTATCGGCCGCCGCGTTCTCCTCCGCCTCGCGCACCATGCGCTCGATATCGGCGTCAGAGAGACCACCAGAAGCCTGGATGCGGATCTGAGTTTCCTTGCCCGTCGCCTTATCCTTGGCTTGCACCGCGACAATGCCGTTCGCATCGATATCGAAAGTCACTTCGATCTGCGGCACCCCGCGCGGCGCCGAGGGAATACCCTGCAAATCGAAATTGCCGAGCAGCTTGTTGTCCGCCGCCATCTCGCGCTCACCCTGGAACACCTTGATGGTGACCGCCGTCTGGCCGTCTTCGGCCGTGGAGAAGGTCTGGCTCTTCTTGGTCGGGATCGTGGTGTTCCGGTCGATCAGGCGCGTAAACACACCGCCCAGCGTCTCAATGCCCAGCGAAAGCGGGGTCACATCGAGCAACAGAACGTCCTTCACGTCGCCCTTCAGCACGCCACCCTGAATCGCAGCACCGATGGCCACAACCTCATCCGGGTTCACATTGCGGGCGGGTTCCTTGCCGAAGAAACTCTTCACCGCCTCGATCACCTTCGGCATGCGGGTCATGCCGCCCACCAGGATCACTTCCGAGATCTCCCCGGCGGTCACTCCGGCATCCTTCAGCGCCGCCCGGCAAGGGGCCAGCGTACGCTCGATCAGGTCGTCCACCAGGCTTTCCAGCTTCGCGCGGGAGAGCTTCAGCACCAGATGCTTTGGCCCGGAGGCGTCGGCGGTGATGAACGGCAGGTTGATCTCTGTCTCTTTGGAGGATGACAGCTCGATCTTCGCCTTCTCAGCCGCTTCCTTCAGGCGCTGCAGGGCCAGCTTGTCCTTACGCAGATCAATGCCCTGGTCCTTCTTGAACTCGTCGGCCAGGTAATCGATCACCCGCGCATCGAAATCCTCACCACCCAGGAAGGTGTCGCCATTGGTGGATTTCACCTCGAACACGCCGTCGCCCAGCTCCAGCACGGAAACGTCGAACGTGCCGCCGCCAAGGTCATACACCGCGATGGTCCCGGCATTCTTCTTATCCATGCCATAAGCAAGGGCGGCCGCCGTCGGCTCGTTGATGATACGCAGCACGTCCAGCCCCGCGATCTTGCCGGCATCCTTCGTCGCCTGGCGTTGCGCGTCGTTAAAATAGGCCGGCACGGTAATCACCGCCTGGGTCACGGTCTCGCCCAGATACGCCTCGGCCGTCTCCTTCATCTTGGTCAGAATGTAGGAGGACACCTGCGAAGGCGAATATTTCTCGCCCCTGGCCTCAACCCAGGCATCGCCGTTATCGCCCTTCACAATGGCGTAAGGCACCAGCCCCTTATCCTTGGCCACGGTCGGGTCTTCATACCGGCGGCCAATCAGCCGTTTCACCGCGAACAGCGTGTTGGTCGGGTTGGTCACCGCCTGGCGCTTGGCGCTCTGGCCGACAAGGCGCTCACCGGAATCTGCGAAGGCCACCATCGAAGGTGTGGTGCGGGCACCTTCCGCGTTCTCGATAACGCGAACATCCTTACCCTCCAGCACCGCCACGCAGCTATTGGTGGTGCCGAGGTCAATACCTATCACTTTACTCATATTTTTGCTCCTTTGCAGCGGGCGACCACGGCCCGAAGCACCGGGGCCACCCCTTTGAGATGGAGCTTATTTATTCACTGTAACGCCGGGGCACAAGAGCGAAATTAGGGCGTTTTCATGGCCGACGCCCGGGTGGGAACCTTGCCCCGCTAGAACACGCTCAGCTTGCAAGGGGGGGCGTCTTGGCCATACTCGGGAAAAATCAATTGAGGGACTTCATGCGAAAAATCATAGCGGGTTGTCTGATGTTGGCCGCCCTGACGGGCTGCAGCACATCAACGCCCTTCGTCTTACCATCTGCAAAGTCGATCGTGATCGTCCCCGCCATTACCAAAAACTTTCGCGTTGCCACAACGGGTCTGACCGTATTTCAGAATAATTTGGACATTATCGACGATTCCAGCTGGAATTTGAACCAACTCGCCTATGATACGGCCGTGAAGGCACTCGGTCCGGTTTACCAAGTTTCAGAAGCATCGCCAGACGCCGCGTTATGGAAGGCTTTAGACGATTGGCCCTTCCTCGAGCCAGATATCGGCAATGAAATAAAGCAACATGTGCATGTAACCAGCTTGCCCGACCTGTTCTTGTGTATAAGTATTTCCAATCCACCCGCGACCGGCGAGCAGTATCCAGACATTTTAAGGGCCGTGGGTATCAGCAAGCAAAGGGTATGGATAACGAATATTACACCTGTTGCGCACGCCTATTTGGAACTGTCGATCATAGATGGCCGGACATTCAAGGTGCTTAATCAGCTTCCCCTTTCGATGCCCCAAAAAAAACAAGCTCCTAAAATTGGCATCAGCGATGGGACATTTTTTTATGGCGGTGGCGGCAGATTACCGATCGCGGAGCTTGATAATTTTCCCTGGCGGGATCACTGGGCGGATTTGACGCCTGCTGAACAGCAAGAGGCTGAAGATACGATCCGCAACCTCATAACTGCGTCGGAGAGCTATACGCTCACGCAGGTGCTGGCTGGCCGCGCCCAATAAGGGCAGGCGCGGCCTTTCCAAACGGCCCAGCCCAGCACAAGCGCCAGCCTAGGCGCTAAGCGCCTCCGGCGCGTGGCGGGTGCGCTTGGTCACCAACTTGTTCAGCGCATGGATATAAGCGCGCACGGCGGCCACGATGGTATCCGTATCCGCCCCCTGCCCGTCCACGCTCTTGCCATCCTCGGCCAAGCGCACGGTGCAGCGCGCCTGGGCGTCCGTGCCCTCGGTTACCGCCCCAACAGAGAATAATTGCAACTCGGCCTCATGCGGAAAGATGGCGCGCACGGCATTGAACGCCGCATCCACCGGCCCGTCGCCGCGCTCGTCGGCGGCTTTCACCACACCATCCACGTCCAGCTCCAGCACCGCGCGGGGCTTGTCCTTGGAGCCGGCCCACACTTCCAACGAGACAAATTTAATCGCCTCATGGCTGCGCACCACCTCGTCATCCACCAGCGCAACGATATCCTCGTCGTAAACAATTTTCTTACGGTCAGCCAAAATCTTGAACCGGGTGAACGCGTCGTTCAGCGCATTGTCACCGATATCGCCATAACCCAGCGCATTCAGCTTGTCGCGAAAGGCCGCCCGGCCGGAATGCTTGCCCATCACCAGCGAGGTTTTCTGCCAGCCCACACTCTCCGGCGTCATAATCTCATAGGTGGCCGCGTTCTTCAGCATGCCGTCCTGGTGAATGCCGGATTCGTGTGCGAAGGCATTGCGCCCCACAATCGCCTTGTTCGGCTGCACATCGAAGCCGGTGATGGTGGAAAGCAGTTTGGAGGTGCGCAGAATGCGCGTGGTCTCGATATTGTTGTGGTACGGGTTGGAATCCGGCCGGGTGCGGATCGCCATGGCCACCTCTTCAAGCGAGGCATTGCCCGCCCGCTCGCCAATGCCGTTGATCGTGCATTCAATCTGCCGCGCCCCGCCGCGCACCGCGGCCAGCGTGTTCGCCACCGCCAAGCCTAAATCATTATGGCAATGGGTGGAGAGAATAATCTGGTCCGCCCCCGGCACGCGCTGCCGCACTGTGGAGAAAATCCGCACCATGTCCTCCGGCACCGCATAGCCTACCGTGTCCGGAATATTCACCGTGGTGGCCCCGGCCTTAATCGCGGCTTCCACACAGCGGCACAGAAAATCGATATCCGTGCGGGTGCCATCCTCGGCGGACCATTCAACGTCATCGGTGTATTGCCGCGCCAGGGTCACGGATTTGGTCACCGCCTCCAGCACCACCTCCGGCTCCATCTTCAGCTTGTACTTCATATGTAACGGGGAGGTAGAAATGAAAGTATGGATGCGCTTGCGTTCGGCCGCCTTCACCGCCTCGCCCGCCCGGATAATATCCGCCGGAGATGACCGTGCCAGGCCCGTAATCACCGGCCCCTTCACGCTTTCCGCAATGCGCTGCACGCTCTCAAAATCGCCCGGCGAGGCAATGGGAAAGCCTGCCTCCAGCACATCCACGCCCAGAGCCGCCAGCGCCTCCGCCATGCGGATTTTTTCGTCGAGATTCATCGAGAACCCAGGGGATTGCTCGCCATCGCGCAAGGTCGTGTCAAAGATGATAACGCGGTTTGCGTCCATCTTGCCAAAATTAGGGTGGTTAATCGTCATAACTCTGCTCCGAAATTCTGCCGGTGGTTATTTCTGGCATTCCCCTGAGCGGCGGGCGCGGTATTCAAAACACGCGCAAGAAAAACTTATCGCTCAGGGGCGGATAAGTCGAAGGAGCAGCCCAGCAAGGGTAGGGGCAGAAGCCATGACCTTGCCTTAGCGCAAAAGCTTCCGCCGTTGCAAGCCGTTTGCGCGCCAGGGCCGCGGCACCGTCTTTGTCCCCTCCAGCGACAAGCTCGCTTTGACCCTCCGTATCTTAATTAGTTAATCAATTAATTAGTATTTTCATGGGATCGTTACCGCCGGGCCGGGCCGCAGCAGAGCCACATGGGCACGAACACAAGACAAACCGTGAACACCACCCTATAACGACACGCAATGTCGAGTCTCCCCGCCCTGCCCGCTCTCGCCGCCGGCCATGGCCGCGCCGTCCTGCTAGATGCGGATGGCGTGATCCTTACCCTTAAACCCGGCACAATCGCCCGCCAGGTGGGCGCTTCTATCCCGCTTTGCATCCACGCCCCGGCTACGCTCAAACGCCTTGGCAACCCGGCCATCCAGTTGCTGGACCTGCTGGAACTCTTCGCCTTCGTGCATCCGGCGCAAAGCCTGGCCCCCACCCCGGCAGGCTTCGCCCGGGCGCTGGAACTACCCATCCCCAATTCGCTTGAATCCGCCGCTCAAGCCTTGCCGGAAATGGCGGAATTGCTCCTCACGCGCCTGGAGGCGGGCAAAACCACCCCCGCGAACCGAGACGCCCCAGGCCTTGCCGCCCGCATGGGTGCCGCTGGCTGGCTCTGGGCGCCTTACGTGCTCGCCGCCCTCGGCCAGCCGGATGCAAGGCCGGATGGCATGGCCATGCGCCTGTGGAAGCGCCTGCCAAAATGGGAGGAAACCGCGCCGCGCCCGCCGCCATCCAGCTTCGCCATCACTCCGGCGGAAGCCCGCTCCCGCCTTGCCAGCCTGCTCGGCCCAAACGCTGAACAGCGCCCCACCCAGGCGGATTTCTGCTCCGCCGTTACCGCCGCCTTCGCCCCGCGCGAGGCCGAGGGCAGCCCTCAAATGGTGCTGGCGGAAGCGGGCACCGGGACCGGCAAAACCATGGGCTACCTCGCCCCCGCCTCGCTCTGGGCGGAGCGCAATAAAGGTGCTGTATGGATTTCCACCTATACCCGCCACCTCCAGCGCCAGATCGAGCAGGAAGCAAGCCGCCTGCCCGCCGGCACCAATGTGGTGCTGCGCAAGGGCCGCGAGAATTATCTCTGCCTGCTCAATTTCGAAGACGCTATGAACGCGCAAACCCGCGCGATTCCACTTGGGCTCATCGCCCGCTGGGCCACTGCCAGCGCCGATGGTGATTTGTTCGGCGGCGATCTTCCCGGCTGGTTCGCCGAACTTTACGGCCAGCCGCTTCTGGCCAGCATCGCGGACCGGCGCGGCGAGTGCATCCATGCCGCCTGTCCGCATTTCTCCACCTGCGTGATCGAGCGCGTGATCCGCGATGCCCGCCAGGCGGATCTGGTGATCGCCAACCACGCGCTGGTGATGGCGCAAGCGGTTTGGGGCGGGCTCGACGATGACAACGTGCCCACCCGCTATGTGTTCGACGAAGGCCACCATATTTTCGACGCCGCTGATTCGGCGTTTTCCGTCGAGCTTTCCGGCGGCGCCATGGCTGAGCTGCGGCGCTGGCTTTTGGGCGCGGAGGGTACACGCTCGCGCGCGCGTGGCCTCGCCAAACGGCTGGAGGACATGGCGGCCGTGGATGAGCCCACGCACAAAGCCATCGAACAGACAGCCAAATTTGCAAAAACCCTGCCCGCGCCAATGTTCTCCGTGCGGCTGGACCCGGAACTGGCAGCAGACAACAACCCGGCGGAAGAATGGCTGCGGCTGATACGCGCCCAGGCCCGCGCCCGCGCCAACGCGCCCGACCTCGCTGGCACCAGCGGGTTTGAGACCGATTTGCACCCGTTAAACGAGGACATCTTCCCCGCCGCCCGCAAGCTCGCTCTGGCCATGGAACAGCTCCGCGTTCCCTTAAGCGCCCTGCGCGAGCGGATGCTGGAACGGCTGGAAAACGAACCCGACTTGGAAGAAGCCACGCGCCAGCGGCTGGAGAGCACCGCCCGCAGCCTGAAGCGCCGCGCCATCGATCCGCTTTCTGGCTGGAAGCGCATTCTGGACGGGCTTGAATCCGAACCCGCCCCCGGCGAGCGCCCTGGCCGCGTGGAATTTTTGCGGCTGGACCGTGAGGCCGGAACCGATAAAGATATCGCCCTGCTCTCGCATCTTCTGGACCCCACGGAAGCTTTCACCCAATCCATCGCCACCCCGGCGCATGGGCTGCTTATCACCTCCGCCACGCTGCGGGACGGCATTGACCTTGAGGAAGCCTGGGAGACCGCCGAGGCCCGCACCGGTGCCGCACATCTGACAACCCCTGCCATCCGTGCCGCGTTCGACAGCCCTTTTGATTATGGCGAGCGCACCCGCGTGGTGCTGGTATCAGATGTGAACACCCAGGATATCGGCCAGCTCGCCGGAGCCTACAAAGCCTTGTTCGAGGCTGCGGGCGGCGGCGGGCTGGGGCTATTCACCGCCATCTCGCGCCTGCGCGCCGTGCATGCCAAAATCGCCGCACCTTTAGAGGAAAAGGGCATTTCCCTCTACGCCCAGCATGTCGACGCGATGGATAACGCCACGTTAGTGGATATCTTCCGCGCCGAGGAACATTCCTGCCTGCTGGGGACTGATGCGATGCGCGACGGCGTGGACATTCCCGGCAACGCCCTGCGCCTGGTGGTGTTCGAGCGCACGCCCTGGCCACGCCCGGATATTCTGCACCGCACACGGCGCACGCATCTCTCTCATGGCGCACCCAAAACCTATGACGATGCCATCGTGCGCCTGCGCCTGCGCCAGGCCTTTGGCCGCCTCATCCGCCGTACCGACGACAGAGGCGTGTTCGTGCTGCTGGACCGGCAATTTCCCTCCCGCCTGCTCACGGCCTTTCCGGAGCAGGCGCGGATTATCCGCTCGTCGCTGGCAGATGCAATTACCGGGATCGGACGGTTTTTGAAGGAACCAGTGTAATTCCGCTTAGCTTGCGTAATCAGCCGGATTTTGTCAGCTCATACAAGGCAACAGCCCCGGCTGCGGAAACATTCAGGCTCTCCATTTCGCCCGGCATGGCCAGCGCGCAAATCTCATCGCAGGTCTCACGGGTCAGGCGGCGCATACCCTCGCCCTCATTGCCCAGCACCAGCGCCACGCGCCGGCCGGCAAAGCTCTCGCCACGCAGTTTTGTTTGCGCCTGGCCATCCAGCCCCACCACCCAGACATTGGCGGATTTCAGAACCACCAGCGCACGGGCAATGTTGGTGATGCGCAGCAGCGGCATGGTTTCCAGCGCGCCAGAGGCGGCCTTGGCGAGTGCGCCGGTTTCCTCCGGCGCGTTACGGTCCTGCGCGATGATGGCGCAGGCGCCGAAAGCCTGGGCGGTGCGCATCAGCGCGCCGACATTGCGGGGGTCAAAAATCTGGTCCAGCACCAGCACCGGGCCTGGGCGGGCCAGGGCATCCAGCAAAGCCGGGGCGGTGAGCTGATCCGCCAGCAGGGCGATGCCTTGATGCACAATGCCCGAGCCGGGCCTGG
>JAKBCD010000041.1 GCA_021808205.1 Pseudomonadota bacterium
GCTCATCCGCGCCGCCCCGCGAAGTCGGCTGGGAGACGCACTGCAGACCCTGCGGGCGGAAATTTCTACGGCTATTCTGCAAGCGCTGCCAATCTCCACCGGTTCCATCGCTGTCACGCTACTCACCGGCGATGAGCAGATCATTCCACCTCAGGAACGTCGGAATTTCGTTCTTTCAGGTCTTGCCCACATTCTGGCGGTAGCGGGGCTACATGTGGGAATCGTGATGGGGCTGGTATTTTTCGTCGCTCGCTGGGCGCTTTCTCGTAGCACATGGATGGCGCTGCACTGGCCGGGCAAGCCCATTGCCGCCGTGTTGGCGCTGGCGGGCGGTGGAGGTTACGCGTTGCTTACCGGGGCGCATCTGCCCATTCTGCGCAGCTTGGTGATGGCGAGCCTAGTGACGCTGGGGGTGTTGATCGGCCGCAAGGCGGTTTCAATGCGCGGCCTGGCCATCGCCGCTATGGTGCTGATGGTAGCCAGGCCCGAGTCGGTTCTCTCAGCCAGCTTTCAGATGAGTTTTTCCGCCGTGGCCGCCCTTATCGCGGGTTATACGGCGGTACATCCGGTCTGGTCCCGCTGTCATTCCTCGCGTAGCGCCGGGGGGGCGGCGCTCATGCTGGTGGCGGAACTGGTCTTAACCAGCCTGCTTGCAGGCGGGGCCTCCATGCCGTTCTCGGCGTATCAGTTCCAGCAGATCGAGCCGTACTGGATTCCCGCCAATCTCCTCTCCGTGCCGCTGACTGCGTTCTGGATCATGCCTTGGGGGCTGCTGGGCTTAGCGCTTTTGAAATTGCATCTGGCCTGGCTGGCGTTCCGGCCGATGGGCTGGGGTATCGCCGTTATTGTCTGGGTTACACAGCATATCGCCACCTGGCCTAATGCACTCATGCTCGTCGCGCCCATGCCCGATACCGCCATCCTGCTCTTTGCCGCGGGGCTAGCTTGGCTATGCATGTGGCGTGCCCGCCCGCGTCTGGCGGGCGTCGTGCTCATGGTTGCGGGTTTGGTCGTGGCGTTGCTGGCCCGCCCGCCGAATGCGCTGATTTCGGCGGACGCAAAACTCATCGCTATTCGCAGTGGCAAGGCGGTTTTTCTGCTCGAAGAGCCTAAAGCCAGCCGGTTCACCCTGGAACAATGGCAGAGCGTCTGGGGCGAGCACCTGCTTATCCCAGCGCAATGCAGCAAGACAGCCTGCCGGATCGGTAGGATTTTATATGCCAGCGCACCGGTTACGGATTGCTTGGGCGCGACATTGCTGGTCTCGCCAGTGCCGCAACCTGGTTGCCTGGGCGCACAGATTCTGGACCCGGCGCTTGTCCAGCGGCAAGGGGCTGTCGCCGCCTGGGTGAATGCGTACCGTGTTCAGCTGCGCACTGATAGGCAAGAACAGGGCACGCGTCCCTGGGTTACGCCATACCCACAACTGTAGATTGTTAAAACGATTGGAGTTTGTTAATGAATTGTTCATGAGCGTCGCGCTTCCTCGCCTTGCCTCGCCGACCCCGCAGCCGCTTACGGAGCAGTTGCTGTGTTTGCGGCGGCATTGGCGCCTCACCCTGGCTTGCGCCTTGGGTAGTGTGGTTCTGGCGGCCCTGATCCTGGCCCTGCTGCCTCCCCGCTACAGCGCCACAGGCATCGTGATGTACGACCCAGCGGGCGCCGCCTTGCCCGGCAGCCCAGTCACCGCGCCGCAAAACAACCTGGACGAAGATGCTGTTACAGCCAGCCAGGGGGCGATCATTGCCTCGTTGCCCGCCGCCACGGCCATCGCCCAACAGCTTAGCCTGGCGGATAACCCGGCCTTCAACCAGGCCATACGCCGCCGACGCTTCCCGTTTACGTTGTTGCCGCGTCCATCGCCGCCCTCTAGCTCCGCGCTGGCCGCCGCGGTGCAACGCCGGTTCGATATTTCAGTACTGCCCGGCTCTCGGGTGATCAGCGTTTCGTTCACCGCGCCATCTCCGCAGCTTGCCGCCGATGCCGTGAACATTGCGATGAAGCTTTATCTGGACAATGAACGGGAAACCTCCTTTCAGGCGTTGTCGGACGCGCAGGATTGGCTGGAAGCCCACTCCGCCCTGGTCCAGGAACAGCTGGATGATGCCGAGACCGCCCTGGCCAAGGCCCGCGCGGGGGCCGGCATGGTGCAGGGCGCGCAGGCCACGCTCACCAACGAGACAGCGAGTCGCTTGGCCGCCTCGCTCGTGGAGGCAGAAGCCATCCTGGCCATGGCCCAGGCGAGGATGAATGCGGCCACCCAGAGCGGGGGCGATGCCGCCGCCGCCAACGCCGCCATCGCGCCCAATCTGCTACCGCTGCGCACCCAGCAGGCGCAACTGGCCGCTCAGGTGCTCTCACTGTCCAGCGAATACGGTGCCGAATACCCGCCGCTTGTTACGGCCCGCTCTCAGCTTTCGGCCCTCACTGCCCAGATTGCCGCCGAGACCGGGCGTGAGGTGGACGCCGCCCGCGCCGAACTGACGGCTGACCGGGCACAAGTGGCCACGCTGCAGGCAGCCCTTTCCCGTGCCCGCATGCAAAGCCAGACCGAGGACGAGGAAGCCGCGCCCGTGCGCGCGCTGGAGCAACGCGCCGAGGCCGGGCGAGACATGCTGCGCGCCATGACCCTGCAGGCCGGACAACTGGCGCAGGATGCCTCACTGACCAAGCCTGATGCCCGTATCCTCTCCGCCGCCGCCGTGCCGATAAACCCCGTCTCGCGTCATGTACCGCTGACGCTTGGCGCGTCTCTGCTTCTAGGGCTTTGCTTGGGGGTGCTGCTGGCCGGGCTCCGTGATGCATTGGACACTTCCTTGCGGTCCGGCGAGGCGCTGCGGCAAGAATTCGGCCTCATCTGCCACGCTGTGCTGCCGGAAACCGAAAATCCGGCTGAGGCATCACTTATCGCCCCTTTTTCCCTTTACGCCGAGCAGTTACGGGCGCTCCAAACCGGGTTGGGGCTGGGACAGGGGCAAAGCCGTATCCTGGCAGTAACCGCCGCGCGGCCGGATGAAGGTAAAACCACGCTCTGTATTGCTATGGGCCGCGCTTTAGCGGCTTCAGGGGTTAAGGTATTGGCGATTGATGGCGATCTACGCCAGCCGAGCTTCAACGCAATATTCGGCATCCAGGGCAAGCCAGGACTTTCAGACCATCTGGCCGGGCGGGTGGTGCTGGCCGATTGTGTGGTACGAGACCGCCTGACACCACTGGACGTATTGCCCGCAGGCACCCAGAGTCGCGCGGCGCTGAGCCTGTTTCTTTCTCCGGCCTTACCCGCTCTGCTTGGCACCTTGCGCGAGGAGTATGATCTGGTTTTGCTGGATGTGCCGCCGGCCTTCGCCTTGGCGGAGGGGCGAGTGCTGGCCCGTCTGGCGGATGCCGCGCTGCTCTGTGTGCGCTGGGGGCATACACCGCGCCACGTGATACAAGGTGCGATAACCTTGCTGCACGATGCGGGAGCGACCATCGCCGGTGCAGCACTGACGCGCGTGGATGCCAAGGCGCATGGCCGCTCTGGCCACGCTGATGCCGAGTTTTACGCGCCGCGCTATGGCGGATATTTCACGAATGAACGTTAGAACAAACAGATACCCACGGATGCGGCAGCTCTAAAAAAAATTCCTGTCTGCAAGCCGATGCATGGAGTAGTAGCGCAGCGGGCTGACCACTAAAATGCCTTTAGCGGTCGATGCTAGAGGGCGATGACTTTAGGTTCGCTCACTTTACGAGCGAGCCTGAAGTCTGAATCGCCCTCTATCTCATTGTTTTAGAGGCGGATTCAGATTTTAGAGCGGATCACTTCGTGATTCGATCTAAAATCATCCGGCTCAAATGACAAACGGTGTAGACGGGGCCAGAGCAGTTCATTATGGGCTCGACCCATGGCACAGCATTACTTCACCGTTACCTGGGACCAGCTTCACCGTGATGCCAAGGCGCTGGCGTGGCGTCTTCACGGTATTGGCCCATGGAAGGGTATTGTGGCCATTACGCGCGGGGGGTTAATTCCCGCCGCGATTATGGCCAGGGAGCTGGAATGCCGATTGGTTGAGACCATTTGCGCTGTTACCTATGACGGGGAGCAGCGTGGCCAACCCTTGATTACGAAAGGCGCTGCTGCGGCGGGTGATGGTGATGGCTGGCTGATTATCGATGACCTGGTTGATACGGGCACCACGGCCAAAAAGGTGCGGGGTTTGCTGCCAAAGGCGCATTTTGCCAGCGTTTATGCCAAGCCGGCGGGCAAGCCAACGGTTGATAGCTTCATAACGGAAGTGAGTCAGGACACCTGGATTCTGTTCCCCTGGGATACTGAGCCGCAATTCATCGCCCCCCTGGCGGCAAAAACTCTATAATTTCAGGTGGTTGGCGACCTTAAGCGGCGGGCTGCTAGGCAGATCGGGAAAAACTCGCTACAGAGCGCGCATCGCGCTGCTTTTGGCGCGTGTAGAAAGCGGCAGAACGGGGCAGACGCCATCGGGATGATCCGCGCCGCTGCCGGAAATTTGGTTCCGCGGCGTTTCCGGCCACATGGTCCGTGGTTGCGGGTGAATGCCCCAGCCAGACCCATGCCGCCCGAGGCGCCGCCTAAAAGACCGGCTAAAGCGCTGATTCCCACTGGCTGGAGCTGTTTTTCCGCAGTTGGAGCTGTTTGATGTTTGATAAATATTTCCGCAAGGAAATGGAATGGGCCGGTAAGACCCTAATTTTGGAAACCGGCAAGGTTGCCCGGCAGGCTGATGGTGCGGTTGTGGCCTCCTATGGTGACACGGTGGTGCTCGCCACCGTCGTGGGTGCGAAAGCCGCCAAGCCAGGCCAGGATTTCTTCCCGCTTACCGTGAATTACCAGGAAAAGTTCTACGCCGCTGGCCGCATCCCCGGTGGCTTCTTCAAGCGTGAAGGCCGCCCGACCGAGAAGGAGACGCTGGTCTCTCGCTTAATCGACCGCCCGATCCGCCCGCTGTTCCCCGAAGGCTTCCGCAACGAAGTGCAGGTTGTGGTGAGCGTGTTGAGCCATGATCTGGAAAATGATCCGGATGTGCTGGGCCTGGTGGCCGCTTCCGCCGCGCTGACCCTCTCCGGCATTCCGTTCTTCGGCCCGGTCGGTGCTGCCCGCGTTGGTTACATCAACGGTGAGTATGTGCTGAACCCGACCACCAGCGAGCGCGAAGAGAGCAAGCTGGACCTGGTGCTGGCCGGCACCATCGAAGGCGTGCTGATGGTTGAATCCGAAGCCTCTGAGCTCTCGGAAGAGGTGATGCTGGGCGCGGTGACCTTCGGTCATGATGCTTTCCAGCTGATTATCAACGCGATTATCGAACTGGCCGAGGCGGCTGCCAAAGAGCCGTGGGCGCTGCCAGAAGAATCCGAAGAGACCAAGTTGCTGAAGGCGCGCGTTGACGCGCTGGCCCGCGCCGCCATCACCGAGGCCTATAAGGAGACCCAGAAGCAGGTCCGTTACGAGAAGCTGGCCGCCGCCAAGAAGGCTGCCGCAGCAGCACTGACCGCAGAGGGGCTGAACGCTGAGGCGGCGAAGGGGCTGTTCAAGGAACTTGAGGCTGACATTGTCCGCAACAACATTCTGGACACCGGCCTGCGCATTGATGGCCGCGATACCAAGACCGTTCGTCCGATCGTCTCGGAGGTCGGCGTGCTGCCGCGTACTCATGGCTCTGCGTTGTTCACCCGTGGTGAGACCCAGGCATTGGTTGTGGCGACCTTGGGCACCGCCCAGGACGAGCAGCTGATCGACGCGATTGAAGGTGAGTTCAAGGAGCATTTCATGCTCCATTATAACTTCCCTCCGTTCTCCGTGGGTGAGACCGGCCGCATGGGCTCGCCCGGCCGCCGCGAAATTGGCCATGGCAAGCTGGCTTGGCGCGCTCTGCACCCGTTGCTGCCGACCAAGGAAGCCTTCCCGTACACGCTGCGCGTGGTCTCCGAGATCACCGAGTCTAACGGTTCCTCCTCGATGGCGACCGTGTGCGGCACCTCTCTCTCCCTGATGGATGCCGGTGTGCCGCTGAAATCTCCGGTGGCGGGCATTGCCATGGGGCTTATTAAAGAAGACAGGGGCTTTGCCGTGCTTTCCGATATTCTGGGCGACGAGGATCACCTCGGCGACATGGATTTCAAGGTGGCGGGCACTGAGGCTGGCATTACCGCGCTGCAGATGGACATCAAGATCACTTCCATCACCCCGGAGATCATGAAGATCGCCCTGGAGCAGGCCAAGGGTGGGCGTTTGCACATTCTGGGCGAGATGGCCAAGGCGCTCACCGGCAACCGCGATGGCGTTTCCGCTAACGCGCCGAAGATTGTCACCATCCAGGTGCCGAAGGAAAAGATCCGCGACGTGATCGGCACTGGTGGCAAGGTGATCCGCGATATCGTGGAGAAAACCGGTGCGAAGGTTGATATCGACGATAGCGGTACCGTGAAGGTTTCTGCCTCCGACGATAAGAAGATCCAGGCTGCGATCGACATGATTAAAGGCATCACCGCTGAGGCTGAAGTCGGCGCGATCTATAATGGCAAGGTTGTGAAGACCGCTGATTTCGGTGCCTTCGTGAACTTCCTTGGTGCCAAGGACGGTCTCGTGCATATCTCGGAACTAGCACAGGGCCGCGTTGCCAAGACCACCGATGTGGTCAAGCAGGGGGATGAGGTAAAAGTGAAGGTGATTGGGTTTGATGATCGTGGCAAGGTGAAGCTTTCCATGCGCGTTGTCGACCAGGAGACCGGCGCAGATATCACCGACCAGGTTGGCAGTGCCAAAGGCGGCAGGAAAGACAGAGAGGCCTCGCCAGAAGTTTAAAGTCCTGCGTGAGATCAAAAGAAACGGCGCCGCGTGGCGCCGTTTTTGCGTCTGCTTTTTGCATCGGCGTCTTCATGCCGCCATGTATTAGAGCGCAATGATATTGGGGAGCATCGTGTCTTGCTGCAGCACGCAGTTACATGACAGGTTTCGATCTAATGTCATCCAGCTCTAATTTTATGTTTGAGCGAGCAATTTCATGCATTTAGATTGACGCCGCCGGGTCAATCTAAATGCATATTGCTCTGGTGCAGCAAAAACGTAAGGAGATTGCACCGATGCAGTCACTAAAACTTCAGCGGACCATGATGATAGCCGCGGCTTCGGCGGGCAATGCACTCGAGTTCTATGATTTTTTTATTTATGGCTTCTTTGCACTTGGCCTCGGCGAGACTTTTTTTCCATCGCGAAACGTGACATTGCGTCTGCTGCTGACCTTCGGGGTCTTCGGAATATCCTTCTTCGCGCGGCCTGTCGGTGCATTGATACTTGGTGCTTATGCTGACGCCAAAGGACGTTCGGCATGTATGATCCTGACAGTTGTGATAATGACCACCGCGATTTTTACGATGGCGGTGTTGCCGGGTTATAGCCGTATTGGCTTCTTTGCTCCATTGGGGGTATTGTTGGCGCGGCTGATGCAGGGATTTGCATTAGGTGGGGAGTTTGGAAGCTCTACTGCATTAATGATTGAGCATTCTGACGGCGCGGAGACCGAGGCTGCAACCTGGCAGGGCGTTAGCCAAAATTTGTCTGGCTTGCTGGCTGCGGGCATCGCTTGGATGTTGCTAGAAAAAGGCAACTTGGTATTTGGCCTTCAACCTTTTCGCATTGCCTTCTTCATAGGAGCATTGGGCGGCTTAGGAGCCTTACTCTTAAGGCGCAGAATAGGTGATGCCCCTGCATTTTTTGAACAAAGAAATGCTCAACGGAATCCGCCACTTGTGGTGGTAACAAATGTCGCAATAGCAGCTGGCATGGTGGCAATTGGAACAGCACAAGCCTATTTGATTCTCTATTTGCCGACTTATGGAAAAACACAACTGGGACTGCAGGTAAACAGAACATTGGGTATGGTGTGTCTGCTCTACGGTATCCTGCTACTTTTAACGCCGCTCAGATTGGCTATTGCCCGTCGCTTCGATCAATCACATCGCAGTCGGTATATGTTATACTCCTGCCTTTCGATGGCGATTGTAGCGTATCCAACCTTTTATCTTCTGAAGCTTTGGCCATCGAATTCAACACTATTTATGTTGTCGCTGGTGTTTACCTTGTTAAGCCTTCCCTATAACGCCCCGTTAAACGGATTTATGGGCTTGGTATTTTCTGTTAGAGAACGAGGTATGGGCTTATCCATTGGCTATGCTCTCGGCATCGCTGTTTTTGGCGGTTCGGCCCCATTTATTTTCACCTTGTTGATATCGGCAACGAATAATCCCCAGAGTCCGGCACTATATCTTATGGTAGCAGCATTTATTAGATC
>JAKBCD010000042.1 GCA_021808205.1 Pseudomonadota bacterium
CATCTACCACGCCGGGAACTTTGCCGACGTGATGAAGCACGCCCTGCTGCTGCGCCTGCTGGCCGCCATGCAGCGCAAGCCCAAGCCCTTTCTGGTGCTGGATACCCATGCCGGCATCGGCCGGTACGACGTGACCAGCGAGCAGGCCGAGAAAACCGGCGAATGGCGGGAGGGTATCGGCAAGATTCTGGAAACCCCGCCGTCCGCTCTGGCTGAGTATGTGGCAACAGTGAAGCGCCTTGGCCTCTATCCAGGCTCCCCGGTTTTCACCGCCGAGGCGCTGCGCCCGCAGGACCGTCTGGTGGCCTGCGAACTTCACCCGGAGGACGCCGCGACGTTGCGCCGGACCATGCGCCTGTACGAAAACGCCGCAATGCATGAGCGCGATGGCTACGAGGCCCTGGGCGCGTTTCTGCCGCCGCCGGAAAAACGCGCTTTGGTGCTCATCGACCCACCTTTCGAGCGCACGGACGAATTTTCCGCCGCTGCCGCTACCCTTGCCAAAGCCTGGAAAAAATTTCCCTCTGGCGTGTATGTCATTTGGTATCCCATCAAGCACCGCGCCCCGGTGCGGCATTTTTTTGAGGCGTTGAAACTGGCCGGCATTAAGGATGTCATCGCCGCCGAGCTGCTGCGCCGGCCGGACACGGACCCCACGAAGCTGAACGGGGCGGGGTTAGGAATCATCAATCCGCCTTATGGGTTTGAGGCCGAGGCGGCCCCCATTCTCGCCGCCTGCTTGGAAGCGTTTGGCGAAGCCGGGGCCAGTGCTGGCATTGAAAGGATCATCAGTGAATAAATCCATCGCGGTGATCGGCGCCGGGGCCTGGGGCACGGCTTTGGCGGTTTTGTTCGCCAGGGCGGGGCGCGATGTCACGCTCTGGGCGCGGGATGCGCAAAAAGCCGAAACCATGCGGCAAGCAAGGGAAAACCCCCGTTTGCCCGGCGCTTATTTTCCGCCCGGCCTGCGCGTCACGGCTGAGATGCCGGTGGCGGATATTCTGGTCGTCGCCGTGCCGATGCAGCATCTGCGCGGCGTGCTGCCTAGCTTATCGGATGCGCCCTTGGTGCTGTGCTGCAAGGGGCTGGAGACCGGCACGCATCTGCTGCCGCCGGAAATCGTCACCAGCCCTTGCGCCATCCTCACCGGGCCGAATTTCGCGCATGAGATTGCCGCCGGGTTGCCCGCCGCCGCCGTGCTCGCCACGCCAGACGCCGCTTTGCGGGCGAATCTCATCAAAGCCCTGCATACGCCCAGCTTCCGGCTCTATGGCTCGCCGGACAGTACAGGTGCGGCCCTGGGCGGGGCGGCAAAAAACGTCATCGCCATCGCCGCCGGGGTGGTGATGGGGGCGGGGCTGGGGGAGAATGCGCGCGCCGCGCTCATCACCCGCGGCCTCGCGGAAATTGCGCGGCTGGCGGCGGCTTTGGGCGGCAGGCCGGAAACCATCTCCGGCCTCTCCGGCCTGGGAGATTTGCTGCTTACCTGCACGGGGGCCAGCAGCCGCAATTACTCGCTGGGCTTTTTGCTGGGGCAAGGGCAAAGCCTGGCGGAGATTCTCGGCGGGCGCTCGGCTGTGACCGAGGGTGTGATGACCGCGCCCGCCCTGCTGGCCAGGGCGGCAGAGGCGGGGGTAGAGATGCCCATAACCCAGGCCGTGACAAAGCTGCTTGCCGGTGAAATGAATGTACCGCAAACCATGACGGCGCTGATGAGCCGTGCCCTGAAGGACGAATGATGCGGCGTTACGCCCTTGCCTGCCTGGCCTTATGTCTCGCGGTATCTCCGGCGCTGGCGGATACGCCGTCTCCCGCCTCTGCCTGCGAAAGCCACAACCCCGCGCGGGAGGTGGCCGGGTGCGGCGCAATTCTCGCCGCCGGGCAGGATATGGAGGCGCTGGATTTCGAGGCCTATAACAACCGCGCCCTGGCTGAATTACAGCTGCACCAGCCCCAGGCGGCGCTGGCGGATGCACAGGCGGGCATTGCTCTGAACCCCGGCAATGGGCGCATCTACCTCACCCTGGCGCGCGCTTATCTGGCCTTGCGCCAGCCCCAGCAGGCGCTGGACGCGGTAAACCAGGCCGAGGCGCTGATTCCGGACAACCCGGCGCCGCTGATTCTGCGCGGCGAGATCGAGCTTCTGGGTGGGGATTGGCAGGGGGATGTGGCGGACCAGAACGCCGCCCTGGCCCACGACCCGCGCAGCGGGGAGGCGCTGCTGAACCGTGCCCTGGCGGAGCTTGCCGGTGGTGGCGATGCTGCGGCGCTGGCGGATGCCGCCGCCGCTGCCGCCCTTGGCAGCACAGACCCGCGCCTGCATTTGGTGCGCGGGCTGGCCGATGCCGCCACCGGCGACTGGCAAGGCGCGCTGGCCGAGGAAAACGCGCTGCTGGCCGCACAGCCGGGTAACGGGCTTGGACTTGCCGCAAGGTCTGAGGCGGAGGCGCATCTGGGCCAGCTTGCCGCCGCCCTGGCCGACGCCAGCCAGGCCATAACCGCCTTGCCTTATGCGGCGGGGCCGTATGTGGACCGTGCGTTCGTTGAACTGCAGATGGGCAAATTTCCTGAGGCTCTGGCCGATGCCGCCACGGCGCTGCGGCAAAACCCGCATGACGCCGCCGCCTACACCAACAAGGCCCTGGCCGAGGCCGCGCTGGAACGCCCGGCCGCCGCGCTGGCCGATGCCGGGCAGGCCGTGGCGCTGATGCCAGACGATGCCGCGGCCTATGACGCGCGCGCCACCGCTGAGGCAATGAACAACGACCTTGCCGCCGCGCTGGCCGATGAAAGCCAGGCCATTAAGCTCGCCCCCGGTGAGCCGGCTTATTACCAGAAGCGCGCGTTGATCGAGCTTCACCAGAGCCAGCCGGAGCCCGCCCTGGCGGATATGGCCAGCGCCATTGCCTTTGCGCCCGGCGATCTGCGCCTGCGGATGCAGCGCGCCGGGGTGGAAGACGCGCTGAACCAGATTGCCGCCGAAATTTCGGATTTAACGGTGGTGGTGAACAATGCCGGCCAGGACGAGGATTTGCTCTACCAGGCGCTGCTGCTGCGGGCCGGGGCGTATAAGCGGAACGGCCAGGCGGCGCTGGCCATGGCGGATGCGGCGCGCGCCATCACGCTGAAACCGGCAGCGCCGCAGGCTTATGCGATGCGCGCCACGCTGGAACAGGCGCAGCCTGATGCCGCCATTGCCGATGACAGCAAGGCCATTGCGCTCGACCCCAAATTCCTGCCCGCTTACGAGGACCGCGCCGTGGCCTATGGTAGCCTGCATCACTATGCCGAGGCCGCGGCGGACGAAGCCCGCATTTTGCAGATGCAGCCAAATTCGGCGGGGGATTTGAATAACCGCTGCTGGTTTCTGGCGCTGGACGGCAAGCCTGCCCAGGCGCTGGGCTATTGCCAGAAATCTCTCAGCCTTGACCCCACCAACGCCGCGACGCTGGATTCCACCGGCTTTGTTTATCTGAAGTTGAAGAACGAGACTCAGGCCATCAACTATTACACCCAGGCGCTGAAGGCGGCCCCCACGCTCGCAACCTCGCTTTATGGCCGCGGCCTGGCCGAGCAGGCCGCTGGAGACCAGGCCGCGGCCGCCGCCGACATGGCGCTGGCCCGGCGGTATGATGGGAATATCGAACAGGATTTCGGGAGTTGAGCATGAGCCAGGGTTTTACCGGCGGGTGTTTGTGCGGGGTGGTCCGTTATGAGGTAAAAGGCGCGCCCGTGGCCATGCGGCTCTGCTATTGCCGGGTGTGCCAATATTTTGCTTGCGGTGGTCCGGCGGCGAACCTGCAGTTGCGCGCGGCGGATGTTTCCCTCAGCGGGCCGTTGAAGGACTATCGCTCCCAGGCCGATAGCGGCAACAGCATGTGCCGCCGCTTCTGCGCCGAATGCGGCACCCAGGTTGCCAGCACCTCCTCCGGCCGGCCGGATTTGCTGGTGCTGCGCGCCGGCACGCTGGATGACCCAGCGGGGTTTCATCCGCAAGCCGCCATCTGGGTTTCCCGCGCGCCGGCATGGGTGTGCATGGACCCTGAGTTGCCGAATTTTGCAGAACAGCCGCCCCCGCGCTGAAGCCTGGGTCTGGCCTGCCGCTGCTGCCGTGCTGCTGCTGGCGGCGTGGCTGCGCGGCCCGGAATATGACGAAGCCTATTAAATTTTTCTGACCGCGGGGCACGCCCGCCCGGCCTGGCCGCGGGGCGTGTTTACCGCTGGTGCCGTGCGCGGGCTTTACCACGGCCATGCCTCGTTCTGGCGGATTGCACGGGATTTGCGCCAGGGTGATGTGCACCCGCCGCTGTATTTCTGGGCGCTGGAGCTATGGCGCCGCGCGGCGGGGCCGGGCTGGTTCACCGCCCGGCTGCTTTCCGTGGGGTTCACGCTGGCGGGGCTGGCCGGGCTTTCGCGCATCGCCCGGTTTTGCCGCCTGCCGGCGCTGCCGGTGCTGGCGCTGGCCCTGCTCTCCTACGGGTTTTGCTACACCGGCATTTTGGCCCGGCCTTATGCGCTGGTGCAGGCGTTGAACATCTGGGGCGTTTATTTTGCCCTGCGCGCCAAGCGCGAGCCGGGTGCCGCCTGGGCCGCCGGGCTGTGTTTTGGCGCCGCCGTATTCTCTGATTATCTGGCCGTTTTCACCAGCGTCGCGATGCTGGCCTGGCTTTGCTGGCGCAACGGGCGGCGCGGGCTGTTGGCCCTGGCGGCCATGCTGCCGTTTCTTGGCCTCTGCGCCTGGTTTTTTCTGGCCCAGCATGGTTCCCGCAACGGGCAGTTTCCGGCCTTCGCCTGGGGGCCAGCCCTGGCCGGGTTGTTGCGCGATGGCGGGGCGGCACTGTTTGGCGGGCTGCCGCTTTACGCCGGGCGCCTGGGAGGTGTGGTGGCGGCCTTGCTGGGGCTGCTGGCGCTGGCGGGCGTTGGCTTTGCAGCCAAACAGGCCCAGGGCAGGGGGCTTTTGGCGCTGGCCGCCGCCACGCCCGCTGGGCTGCTGGCGCTGGGGCTGGTGTTTCGCACCACGCCCATTGAAATCCGCTATCTGGCATTTGCCCTGCCCTGGGTGGCGCTGGCCATTGCCCCGGCGCTGCCACGGGCGGTGCTGGTACTGTGGTTGAGTGTTGGCGCCGCCGCCGTGGCGGGGCTGATGCTCGCCCCCGCCACCATGCAGCCGCAGGGGCGCGCGGCACACCTTGCCGCCGCCTACCCTGGCGCGCTGGTGGCGCTGCCCTATGGCAATGACGGTGTGGGCGTGCCCGGCCCCTTTATTGCGGCGGCGCCCGATGCCATGCGCATTCTGCTGCTGCGCCCTGGCGAGGCGGTTCCGCCGGGCAGCGTGCGCGTGGCCATCCGCGCCGATGATAAAAGCCGCGCGATGGCGGCGGTTATGAACTGCCCCGGCCTGGTTTGCGGGCCTTAGCGCGGCTTATGGGCCGCCGGTGAGGCTTTGCAGGGAAAGCCCGGCTTTTTGGAGATTACTGGCCACTGTGTCTGTTTCCGCGTGCACGGAGGCGTTGTAGTCATGCCCGGGGGCCAGATGCTGGCTCAGCACGAAATCCGGCCGGGGGCGCGTGTTGATATACAGCGCCACCTGAAAGGCCTGTTGCGGGGTAAGGTGCGGGTTGCCGAGCGGCATGTTGCCCTTCACCCATGTTGCCAGCTTGACGATATTGGCGAGCCCCGCCCCGGCATTGAAACTCTTTGGCCCCCACAGGGGCGGAAAGCTGCCCAACCCGGCGCCATCCGTGCCATGGCAGGCGGCGCAATTGGCCGTGAAAACCGTTTGCCCGGCGGTTACATCAGCCGGGGTGGCGGCTTTCAGCATGGCGGGGTAAGGGCTTGGGTTGGAGGGTGCGGGCGGGGTTGCAATCGGCTGGCCCTTGTCCAGCCAGTTTATGTAGGCGGCCATGTCCACCACCACCGGGCTGTCTGTGCTGGGGCGCATACCGTTCATGCTGCGCATGAAACAATTCGCGATGCGGTCTTCCAGCGTGATCACAGCACCTTCGCGTTTTGAGTACGCGGGAAACTTGCTGGCGGTTTCATGAAAATTGCCGGGGGCTGAGGTGTCGCCCGCATTGATATGGCACGAGCTGCAATTGAGCGCATTGCCCACGTAGGGCTTTGCCTCCGTGCTGCCGCTGCTGTTCATCATCATGTCATGCCCGCGCTGAATGGCCTGGCCGAGCGGCCCGGGCGGCAGGCCCTGCAAGGTTTGGGCGGCGGCAAGCTCCGGCGCGGCAAAGCATGTGGCGAGCAAGGCAGCGCGAACAATTTTCATGGGGCGGCTCCGGGCGGTTTAGTTGTTTATGGTATAATTATATTATTATACAACTAATATTTCCACCAAATCAATAAATTTTGGAATATTATTCTTGTCGCTGCGCGGCGCGATCAACTCAGGTTGAGAATCTCCGCGTTGATCTGCGCGATTTTAGTGACCCCCGTCAGCGCCATGGCCACCCGCATTTCCCGGGCGATAATCTCCAGCAATTTCGCCACCCCGGCCTCGCCACCATGGGCCATGGCGTAGATATAGGCCCGGCCCAGCAGCACCGCATCGGCACCCAGGGCCAGCATCCGCACCACATCCAGGCCTGAGCGTACCCCGCCGTCGGCAAGCACCGTCAGCTCACCCGCTACTGCGTCCACAATGCGTGGCAGGGCGCGGGCGGCGGAGAGAACGCCATCCAGCTGCCGCCCGCCATGGTTGGAGACGACGATGCCGTCCGCGCCGAATTTCACCGCCTCGCGCGCGTCCTCGGGGTCCAGAATGCCTTTGAGGACGATCTTGCCCTTCCAAAATTCCCGCAGCCATTGCAGGTCCGCCCAGGCAATGGCGGGGTCGAAATTCGCACCCAGCCAGGCGATGTAATCCTCCAGCTTCGTCGGCTTGCCGAGATAGGCCGAAACATTGCCAAGGTCGTGCGGGCGGCCCAGCAAGCCGACATCAATTGCCCAGCGCGGGTGCCGCAGGGCTTGCCACACCCGCCGCGCCGGGCCAGCGGGGCCGGACATGCCGGAATGCGCGTCCCGGTAACGCGCTCCTGGCACCGGCATGTCCACCGTGAAGATGAGGGTGGTGATGCCCGCCGCCCAGGCGCGCTCCAAAGCGTTGCGCATGAAACCACGGTCTTTCAGCACATAGAGCTGAAACCAGATTGGCTTGCGCACCGCGTTCTGCACTTCCTCAATCGGGCAGACGGAAACTGTGGAAAGCGTGAAGGGAATGCCCGCTGCCTCGGCCGCGCGGGCGGCCTGCACCTCGCCACGCCTTGCATACATGCCTGCGAGGCCAACCGGCGCGATGGCCACCGGCATCGCCATCTCCTGCCCGAGTAGCGTGGTGGAGAGGTCGCAGTCCGCCACGTTCTTCAAAACACGCTGGCGCAGGGCGAGATCCGCGAGGTCTGACACATTGCGCCGCAGGGTTTGTTCCGCATAGGCGCCGCCATCGGCGTAATGAAACAGGAAGGGTGGCAGGCGCCGACGCGCGGCCTCGCGGAAATCCGTGGCGGAGGAAATGATCATGGTGCGGACGATCTTCTTACAAAAACAGTATCCCGGCCAGGGCGCCCGCGCCAAGCAGCCATAGCGGATGCAGCCTGGTACGCCAGGTGCATAACGCGGTGAGGAGGGTGAGTGCCGCGGTGAGCCAGCCGGTGTCCGATTGCCGGGCCAGCACGCAGGCCGCCGCCAGCACCAGCCCGGCGGTGATGGGCAGCAGCGATGCCTGCGCCACGTGCCGCCAGCGCGCCTCGTGGTGCTTGTTGAACTGGCAGGCCACGATAGCGGCGGTGATGCCGGCCGGCAGAACCATTGCCGCCGTGGCCACCAGCCCGCCCGCTATGCCGGCCACATGCGCGCCAAGCATTGTCACGATCATCACATTCGGCCCGGGTGCGGCGTTGGCAATGGCGTAGAATTGTGAAAACTGCGAGGCGGTGAGCCAATGTTTCTCGCCAACCGTGATCCGCGCGATCTCCGGCACCGTGCTGTTGGCCCCGCCCACGGCCAGCAATGAGAGCTTGCCAAACAGCGCGGCGATTTGCCCCAGCATGTTCAGGCTCATGGCGCCGCCCGCCAGGCCAGCAGCAGCGAAACGGGCAGTGCCAGCAATACGATGAGCGGCAGGGACAGATGCAGCCCGAAGGCCAGCCCATACACGGCCACGGCCAGCAGCACATTGCGCGGCAGCGTGAGAATGGGCACCGCGATGCGCAAGCCCGAACCCAGTGCCAGCCCCGCCGCCGTGGCCGCCAGCCCCAGCAGCGCGTGGCGTACCGTTGGCAGGGCACCATACTGCCCATAC
>JAKBCD010000043.1:0-5838 GCA_021808205.1 Pseudomonadota bacterium
TGGCTTTTATCAGCTCCGCCTTGGCCTCTGAGGATACAACACCGATCACCTCAACTCCGAGATGTTTGGCCCATTGGCACAGAATCAGCCCCACACCACCGGCCGCCGCGTGCACCAGAATCTTTTGTCCCGGCTGCACTTTAAAGGTGCGGTGCAGCAGGAAATAAGCGGTCAGGCCGCGCAGCATCATCGCCGCGCCGGTTTTGCTGTCGATGCCATCTGGCAGCTTCACCAGCCTGTCGGCGTTGATCACCCGCTCCGTCGCGTAGCTGCCAAGCGAACCGCCGGCATAGGCTACGCGGTCTCCGGGGGCCACGTTGGTTACCTTTTCGCCCACCGCCAGCACCTTGCCGGCGCCCTCTATGCCAAGGGTGGCGGGCAGCGCCGTTTTGTACAGCCCGGTGCGGAAATAAATATCAATGTAATTCACCCCGATCGCCTCATGCCGGATCAGCGCCTCGGCCGGGCCTGGCTGGGGGGTGGGAAGCTGCTCCCATTTCAGCACCTCTGGCCCGCCATGGGCATGGATGCGGATGGCTTTGCTCATGCCTGGGCCGCCTTGGTCCGGCTTTCCAGCGCCAGCAGCAGGCGTTTGGTCGCCAGCCCGTCGCCGCCGGAATAGCCGCCGATGCCCGCGCTTGCGAGCACCCGGTGGCAGGGGATGAGGATGGGGATGGGGTTGGCGGCGTTGGCGCCGCCGATGGAACGCGCGCTGCCGCCGGCCTCGCGGGCGAGTGCCGCATAAGAACGGGTTTGCCCGTGCGGAATGGTGCGCAGCGCCGCCCACACCTTGCGGCGGTAGGGTGTGCCCATGGGGTTCAGCGGCAGGTCCGTGGGCAAGGGGGCTTCACCGTCGAAATACGCATCCAGCGCCGCCTTGGCCCGGTGCAGCAAGGGGGATGGGTCTTGCAGGCTGCCCCAGCCCCATTCCAGCGCCACGATGGCATCATCCTCGGCGAACAGCGTCAGGTCGCCGACCGGCGAGTGCATGGAAAGTACGGCCATACGCGCAAGGCTAGACAATGCGCCCTGCATGATCAAGCGGGCTTGCGGCGCGGCCGCATGATCCGGCAGAGTGGCTGCCGTGATCCAGGCGGCAAGTAGCTGGTTTGATTTGCGCTTCACCCTGCGCCAGGCAACGCGGCTGTCGGCGCTGCTGCTGGCGCTGGCGCTGGGGGCCTGTGCTGGCGGGCCGCGGCTGCAACCACCGTCGCATTTCGGTACCTCCACCAACCTTTCCTGCGTGCCCTATGCGCGGGATGTCTCGGGCATCCAGCTCAGCGGTGATGCGTATGAATGGTGGGGCGAGGCGGAGGGGGTGTATCCCCGCGCGCACGCCCCCCGCCTGGGTGCCGTGCTGGTGATGAAACCCCATGGGGCGATGGATGTGGGGCATTTGGCGGTGGTGACGGCGATTGAATCCCCGCGTGAGGTGCTGGTGACACAGGCCAACTGGCTGCCCGGGCGCATTGAGCATAACCAGCCGGTGGTGGATGTCTCGCGGGGCAACAACTGGTCCCTGGTGCGGGTGTGGTACGAGCCCGCCCACGCGCTGGGCATCACGCGCTATCCCGCCTATGGCTTCATTCTGCCGAACTGAGTAAGAGCGCGGCATGATACGCGGCGCCTTTACCGTTGGAGCCTGGACGATGGCGAGCCGCGTGCTCGGCTTCGCGCGGGACATTCTGATCGCCGCCGTGATGGGCACCGGGCCGGTGGCCGATGCGTTTTTCGTTGCTTTACGCCTGCCCAATCTGTTCCGGCGGTTGTTCGGGGAGGGTGCGTTCAACGCCGCCTTCGTGCCCGCCATCTCCACCATTTTGCACAAGGATGGCTTGAGCGCCGCTACGGAATTCGCCGAGGAGGCAACAGCGGTGATGGCCCTCTGGCTCGGCGGGATCACGATTCTCGGCGAGATTTTCATGCCCTGGCTGCTTTATGTGCTGGCCCCGGGCTTCGCCGGGCATGGTGGGCGCTTCGGCTTGGCGGTGGACATGACGCGGATCATGTTCCCCTATCTGTTCTTCATCTGCCTCACCGCCTTGTTCTCCGGCGTGCTGAACGCGCTCAGCCGCTTCGCGGCGGCGGCGGCGGCGCCGGTGCTGTTCAATATCTTCATGATCGCGGCGATGCTCTGGTTGGCGCCGCATATGGCCAATCCCGGCTATGCGCTGTCCTGGGGTGTGGTGGTTTCCGGCGTGGCGCAGATGGCGCTGGTGCTCTGGGCCATCCGCCGGGCGGGTATGCGCTTCATCCGCCCGCGTCTGCATTTTTCGCCATGGATCAGAACCATGTTCCGGCGCATGGGGCCGGCCTTGCTCGGCGCCGGGGTAACGCAGCTGAATGTCTCTATCGACATCATCATCGCCACTCTGCTGCCCGCCGGGTCGGTTTCGGTTTTGTATTATGCGGACAGGGTAAACCAGTTGCCGCTGGGCGTCATCGCCACCGCTGCCGGCACGGCGCTGCTGCCCGCGGTGACAAAACATATTGCCCTAGGTGAGGCGGCGCAGGCCAACACCGCGCTCAACCGCGCGTTCGAATCCGTGCTGATGCTAACCTTGCCCGCCGCCGTGGGGCTTTCCGTCGCGGCGAAGGCGGTGATGGATGTGGCCTTCGTGCGCGGTGCCTTTACCGCCCATAACGCCGTGCTGGCCGGGCATTCGCTGGCGGCCTTCGCGCTGGGGCTGCCGGTGTTCGCGCTGGTCAAGATTTTAACCCCCGGCTTTTACGCGCGTGGCGACACGGTAACGCCGCTGAAGATTGGCGTGGCGGCGGTGGCGCTGAATCTGGGGCTGAACCTGCTGTTCATGCATCCGTTGAAGGCGGTGGGCCCGGCGCTCGCCACCTCGCTTTCCTCGGCATTCAACGCCGCCTGGCTGTTCGCGCTGCTGGTCCGGCGCGGGCATTTCAGTTTCGATGCGGCCTCGCTGCGCCGTATTCCGCGCATCCTGCTGGCGGGCGCGATTATGGCCGCGGCTTTGTGGGGCGTTGAACGCTTCCTGCCGCCGGGGGTGACGAGCCTTCCGCAATTTCTGCTGCTGGTGCTGGTGGGGGCGGTGTTTTATTTCGGCCCAGGCACGCTGCTGAAAGCGTTCGACCTGCGGGAGTTCCTGCATATTCTGCGCCGGCGGCGCAAACCGGCGTAATGCCTTCACGAGACGGAGATACACAAACCATGGCCCGCATCTTCTCAGGCATCCAGCCCACAGGCGTTGCCACGCTTGGCAATTATCTGGGCGCGTTGCGCAACTGGGTGGCCCTGCAGCAGGGGCAGGATGAGTGCATCTATTGCCTGGTGGATCTGCACGCCATTACCACCTTCCAGGAACCCGCCGCCCTGCGGGAACAAACCTACACCATGGCTGCCCTGTTGCTGGCCTGCGGGATAGAGCCTGAACGCTCCATCCTGTTCCATCAATCCGCTGTTTCCGCCCATGCGCGCCTGGCCTGGATATTCAACTGCGTCGCCCGCATGGGCTGGCTGAAGCGCATGACCCAGTTCAAGGACAAGGCGGGCAAGAACCAGGAGGAAGTTTCCACCGGGCTGTTCGTGTACCCGAACCTGATGGCCGCCGACATCCACGCCTATCACGCCACCAAGGTGCCGGTGGGGGACGACCAGCTCCAGCATATCGAGCTCGCGAACGATATCGCCGAGAAGTTCAACCATGATTTCGGTGTGAGCTTCTTTCCGCGTATCGAGCCGCTGATTTTGAAGGAGACGGCGCGGGTGATGAGCCTGCGGGACGGGACCAGGAAAATGTCCAAATCCGACCCGTCCGATCAGTCGCGCATCAACATGACGGACGATGCCGATGCCATCGCCCAGAAAATCCGCAAGGCGAAAACCGACCCGGCGCCGCTGCCGGACAATGTTGCCGCTTTGGCGGACCGGCCAGAGGCGCGCAATCTGCTCGGCATTTTCGCCGCCGTTTCCGGCGAGAGCCAGGAGGCGCTGCTGGCGCGCTTTGCGGGGTCGGGTTTCGGGCCGTTCAAGAATGCGCTGGCCGAGGCGCTGGTGGCGCATGTGGAGCCGATTGCCCGCCGCACGCGCGATTATCTGGCTGACAAAGCCGAGCTGGACCGGATTCTGCAGAAAGGTGCCGCCAAAGCCGCCGCCATCGCCGGGCCGGTCACGGATGAGGCGGAGCGGATCGTCGGTTTCCTGCCGCGCGCCTGAAGGCTATGGTGCCAGCATGGTCTGGAAAAAAATCGCCCGGCATCTGCTCTCCCGCGCCGTACCGCCCAGCGCCCCGGATGCGGCGCTGGTTAAAGCCCTGCGCGCCCGGCTGGAAGCGGCGGGGCAGAACAAGCTGGGGCGGGCGCTGGCAATTCGTCATGTGGCCACCGGAAGCTGCAATGGCTGCGAGCTGGAGCTGCGCGCCACCCAGAACCTCATCTATGACCTCACTCAATATGGCTTAAGCTTCACCCCCAGTCCGCGCCATGCGGATATTCTGCTGATCACCGGGGTTGCGGGCGTGAATATGCGTGAAGCGGTGGCCCAGGCCCGCGCCGCCATGCCAGACCCGGTTTTTGTAGTGGCAGTGGGCGATTGCGCGGTGGATGGCGGGGTGTTCAAAGGCTCCCCCGCTGTTTCGGGCGGGGCGGATGCGTTTCTGCCGGTAGATCTGGTGATTGCCGGTTGCGCCCCCACGCCGGTACAGATCATTCAAGGGCTGCTGGCGCTGGTGGAAGCGCATGGGCAGAGCGTGCGCGCGGTTGCCGGCTGAGGCGGTGCATGTCATCGGCGCCGGGGGGCGTTCAGGCGCGGCCTTGTGCCGGGCGCTGCTGGCGCGGGGTATTCCGGTTGTGCCGGTGGTGCGGAACGCGGCGCGGCTGCCAGCGGATATCGCCGCGCAATCGCCGCCCCCGCGCATCGCCGATCTCACCGGCCCCGAATCCCAGCTTTGCGCCGCGCTTGCCGGGGCACGCTTTATCATCAGCACGGCCCACGCCTCGCATATTCCGGCACTTCTCCGGGCTACACCGCCGGAAACGGTGCTCATTGGCCTCGGCTCCACGCGTAAATTCACTCGTTGGCCAGATAAACATGGCAATGGCGTGTTGCGCGGGGAAAAGGCCCTGCTGGAATCAGGCCGGCGGGGGATGTTGCTGCACCCGACCATGATCTATGGCGCCGAGGGTGAGAATAATGTCCAGCGTTTGGCGGCCCTGCTGCGCCGCTTGCCCGTGGTGCCGCTGCCAAATGGTGGGCGCGCCCTGGTGCAGCCGATTCATCAAGACGACGTGACGCGCTGCCTGCTGGCGGCCCTTGGCCTGGCGCAAAGCGGGGCGTTGGAGGGTCCGCAATCTCTCGTCATCGCCGGGCCGCACCCAATGGAATATCGCGATTTCGCGGCGGCGGTGGCGCGCGCGGCGGGGTTCAAAATGCCGCCGGTCATCCCGGTTCCGGCGGCTCTGCTGATGGCGGCCGCGCCGCTTTTGCGCGTTCTGCCGCGCTTGCCCAAAATCGGGCGCGGCGAAATCCGCCGCCTGCTGGAGGACAAAGCCTTCGACACCGGCCCGATGGAAACAATCCTGTCCGTTACCCCCCGGTCCCTGGAGGACGGGCTGCGCGGCTTGTTCGGGTAAGCGGACCCTTTTTACCCTGGCAGATCGATCGACACCCGCAGCCCCCCGCCGGGGCGGTCCAACAAATTGATATGCCCGCCGTGGGCAACAACGATATCCTGCGCGATGGCGAGGCCCAGCCCGGTGCCGCCGGGGTCTTCGCTTTCAAATGGCTTCAGCAGCGTCTCGCGCTTTTGTTCCGGTATGCCGGGGCCGTTATCGTCGATAAGAATTTGCACACTTCCCCCCTCGCGCGCAGCA
>JAKBCD010000043.1:5848-8263 GCA_021808205.1 Pseudomonadota bacterium
CATTGTCGATCAGGTTGGTGAAGGCGCGGCGCATTGCCTCCGGGCGCAGCGTGGCGGCCAATGTTTCCGGCGCGGAAAAGCTGATGGCAGCCCCCATGCGTTTCGCGGTGGCGCAAATCTCCTCAAGCAATCCGGCCAGGTCCACGTTCACCGCCTGCTCACTGCCTTCGCCGCGGGCGAAATTGAGATAGATGCCGATGAGATGCTCCATCTCCGCGATGTCGCTTTCCATGTCCTGCAAATCCTCCGGCGTTACGCTGGGCTGCATGGCCAGGGCCAGGCGCAGGCGGGTCAGCGGCGTGCGCAAATCGTGGCTCACCCCGGCGAGCATGGTGGTGCGCTGGGTGAGGAACCGGCGCAGGCGCTCCTGCATCCGGTTGAAGGCGGTGGCGGCGCGGCGCACCTCGATAGCACCTTCCGGGCGGATGGGCCCGGTATCACGCCCCATGCCAAATGCTTCCGCCGCTTCCGCCAGGCGCCTGATGCCCCGCACCTGGGTGCGCAGGAACAGCGCCGCGAGGATCATCAGCAGCAGCGCGGAGCCGATCAGCCAGATCAGGAACAAATAGAAAGTGCCGATGAACAGCCGTTTGCGCGGCACGTCGATGCTCAGCACCCCGTCCGCCATCTGGATATTTACCCTCAGGAAGCCAGGATGCTCATGCCAGGCAACATTGAAGGGCCGATGGACATCCTGCGCCAGGGCGCGGGCGAGGTCGGTATCCACCGGGCCGGGGGCGTCCGGCGGCGGCAGGTGGCGCAGCGTCTCATTATACAGAAAATGACTCTGGAAGGTGAAATGAATGTCGCCTTCCTGCAGCACCAGGGTGCGCCTCGTGGGGTCGCGGTCGATCTGGTCGATCATGAACCCGATCTCCCCGGCTACCGCCCCGGCCAGGCGGCGGGAGAGCTCGTCCAGATGCGTGCCGTAGAAAATCTGCAGTGCCACGCCCTGCAGCACCATCATCGGCACCAGCACAATCAGCAGCGAACGGCCAAACAGCCCGCGCGGCAGAATTTTGCGGAACAGCCGCTCTGGTTGCAGCGGGCCGAGGCGGAGTTTCATGCCCCCGGTTTCAGCACATAGCCCTTGCCGCGAATGGTCTGCAGAAAGCGCGGCTCACGCGGGTCTGGTTCAATCTTGCGGCGCAGGCGCGTTACCTGCACGTCGATGGCGCGCTCATTCACGTCATCCAGCCCCAGGGCCGCGGCCAGCGCCTCGCGGGAGAATACCTCATGCGGCCGGGCGGCCAGGGTGGTGAGCAGTGAAAGCTCCGCCCCGGTCAGGCGCATACGGGCGTTGGGGCCAACCAGCTCGCCGCGCTCGGCATCGAAACTGGCCTCGCCCAGTGGCAGGGGGCCGGTTTGCACCGCGGGTGGCTGGGCCCGGCGCAGCATGGCGCGCAGCCGGGCAACGAGCACCCGCGGGTCGAACGGCTTGCCGAGATAATCATCCGCCCCGGCTTCGAACCCGGCCAGAATATCCTCTGGCGTGTCCCGGGCGGTAAGCAGCAGAATGGGCATGGCGGGCGGGCGCTCCGCCCGCAGGCTGAAGGTGAGCTCCAGCCCGGTTTCGCCGGGCATCATCACATCCAGCACCATCAGGTCGAATTCCATGGCGCGCAGCTTTTCCCGCGCTTCCGCCGCTGAGGCCGCGCGGGTGATACGAAAGCCGTTTTCCGACAGATAGCGCGCCGCCAGCGCCGCCAGGCGGGCGTCGTCATCAACCAGCAGCACATGCGGTGCGTCTTCTGCCAGTATCGCCTGGGTCATGACGGGGTCAGGTGCTGGCCGCCGGCTTTGGCGGCCGGGCGGCTTCGGCGGGTTCTGCCCCGCCGCGTCCGCCTGGGTTGATCAACCCGCGCATCACGCGCTTGAACCCTTCCACGGCGGGGCCGCCGGCGGTCCGGTATGCCACCAGCAACCGTTCCCGCTGGGTCTCGAACAGCTGCCGCTCCAGCGCCATGCCCTTTTCGGTCAGGTGGAGCAGGCGCTGGCGCCGGTCTTTGGGCCCGGGCAGCTGGATAACATAGCCCTTGCGGATGAGCGGGCCGAGCACCCGGGTGAGGCTTTGCTTGGTGATGCCGAGGATGGACAGCAACTCCCCCACATTCAGCCCCGGCCGGCGGGCGATCCAGTGCAGGCAGCGATGGTGCGCGCGGCCAAATTTCAGCTCTGCCAGAATGGCGTCCGCCGGGCCGGTTAACTCCCGCAGGGCGAAGAAAAGCATGTCCTGTGCGGCGCGTAACTCATCCTCCCGCAGGAACAGCAGCCCGGTGCCGGGTGCTGCGTGCGGGGCGCTGGGCAGGGTTTCACGTTTGCTGGCCGGGTAGGGTTGAGTCGGGGGGTTAGGCATGGCAATTTCAATAACCAGTGTTTGGCCGCAATGAAATGTAGCTTCGGCTGACGTTCAGG
>JAKBCD010000044.1 GCA_021808205.1 Pseudomonadota bacterium
CCATCAGCAGCAGCGCCAGACGTTGCACGGTCAGCCGGCGTGGCGAATCGAAAATCGCGGCGGCAGCATCAGAGGTTGCGGTGCCATCGCGCTCGCGCTGGCGGCTCAAAGCCGCGAACCAGACAGTCGCGACGGGGCCGATCAGCGCCAGACCCGCACAGATGGGGAAGATGAACGGCAGCAACGCCCGGTCGAGGATGACACCTGCCAGAAGTGCTCCGGCCAGAGGATAGATCACGACATTTACAACCACATCGGTACGGAACGTCCGCCAGTCGGACACCCCCTCCCGCAGTGCGTCCGCAATCGCGTCCAACCCCGGGTGCTCAATCCGAACCGCTCCCGTGGCGGCTTCCGGGTGGGTGGCCTGGGGATACTGATCCGATCCGGGATAACCACGCGCTTCAACCAAGGCGGCAAAATTACGGGGGTTACTTATAGAAGCGTTCATGGTCTTTCTCCCACTCTTGCGCCCCATTTGGCGGGCGCCTTGTCTTTCTTTTAGTTAAGCGCGATTTCTGGTTTTCAACCAGAAAATTCGTAAAGCCAGTCATTGCCCTTAAAGCATAAAAACCATGCCTGGACATAAAAAGCCCCGGGGCGCAGCCTTTGGCCGGTTTCAGATTTAAGGTGCGTCCCATGCGCAAATTACTCATTCAAATTCTGTTTCTTGCCACCCCGCTCAGCGGGCTTGCGCAAATTTCTTCCGTGCCGGCCCCCGCCTATAATCCGCCTGATACCGCCACGAGCGAAACAGCCATTCTCTCCGGCGGCTGTTTCTGGGGCGTGCAGGGCGTGTACGAGCATGTGAAGGGCGTAACCCAAGCCGTTGCTGGCTATACCGGGGGTGCCGCATCCACTGCTCAGTATGAAACTGTGAGCACAGGCACCACCGGCCATGCGGAATCGGTGAAGATCACGTTCAACCCGCGAATCATCTCCTACGGCCAGCTTCTAGAAATCTATTTCGCCGTCACCGCCGACCCCACGGAGCTGGATTACCAGGGCCCCGACGATGGCACGCAGTACCGCGGCGTGATCTGGGCGCAAACGCCCCTGCAAAAACAGATCGCCACGCGTTATATAGCGCAACTCAGCGCCGCTCATTCCTTTCCTGCGCCCATCGTCACCCAGGTAGATGCAGCAATGCCCTTTTACGAGGCCGAGTCCTACCATCAGGATTTTCTCGTCCGCCACCCTGACAATCCCTACATCGCGTATAATGACATCCCGAAGGTCGAAGCCCTGCAGGCGCAGTTTCCGGGCCTGTACCGCAGCGTCCCCGTGACCGTGCTGAAAGGCCAGGCACCATGAACCGCCGCTTTTTGCTTATGTGCGCCAGCGCGCTGGCCTTGGGCGCCCGCGCGCGCGCCGTAGCGTACAAGGTCACGCATACAGAGGCGCAATGGCGTAAGCTGCTCACCCCGGCGCAGTATAATATATTGCGTCAAGCCGGCACCGAGCCGCCGTTCTCCTCGCCTTTATTGAACGAGCATCGCAAGGGTATCTTCCATTGCGCCGGCTGCGCCCTTCCGCTCTATTCTTCCGCCACGAAATACGACAGCGGCACAGGCTGGCCCAGTTTTTGGGCGCCCCTGCCCCACGCGGTGGATGAGCAGGAGGATAATTCGTTCGGCATGGAACGCACCGAAGTGCATTGCAGCCAATGCGGCGGACATCTGGGCCATGTGTTCCCGGACGGCCCGCCGCCCACCGACCTGCGCTATTGCATGAACGGGCTGGCGCTGAGCTTTACGCCTGCTTAAGCGCCTTTCAGCGCCGCCGCCTGCTCGGCAAGCTTGGTGATGCCATCCCAATCCTTCGCGGCGATGGCGGCTTGCTTCACCATCCACGACCCTCCAACGCAGATGACGTTGGGGAGCTTGAGGTAACGCAGCGCAATCTCGGGCGTGATGCCGCCGGTGGGGCAGAATTGCAGCTGCGGCAAGGGCGAGGCGATGGAGGCCAGGAACGGCGCGCCGCCCGCCGCCTCGGCGGGGAAGAATTTGGCAAAACGGTAGCCGCGTTCAATCAGCGCCATCGCCTCGGACGCGGTGGCAATGCCGGGCAGCGGCGCCAGCCCCGAATCCTCCGCCGCATCCAGCAATTTTGGCGTGGCACCGGGTGAGACGGCGAATTTTGCCCCCGCCTTGGCCGCCTGCTTATAATGCTTAGGGGTAAGCACGGTGCCGACTCCGGGCACTGCCCCTTCCACCTCCGCCGCCACGGCGCGGATGGCCTCCAGCCCCGCCGCGGTGCGCAAGGTGATCTCAATGGCCTTCAAGCCGCCCTTCACCAGCGCGCGCGCCAGCGGTACCGCTTCCTCTGCACTTTCCACGATCACCACCGGAATCACCGGGGCAAGGCGCATGATGGGTTCCAAACCGTCCTGAATCATGCGGGGTTCTCCTCATAAGCAAAGATGCTGGCGCCGAGATCAGCCCGGCTGACGAGATGGCGGAACGGCGAGAACAGCTCCCGTCCGGTACCATGATGGCTCGGTGCAAGGTCGGCCAGGGCATCGGGGCGGGCGTCCCAGTCCGAGGCAGGCGCCAGTACCTTCAGCGTGCCAGCAACAGCATCCACCCGCACCACATCTCCATCTTTCAGCTTGGCGAGTGGGCCGCCCGCCAGCGCCTCAGGTGTTACATGAATGGCCGAAAGCACCTTGCCGGAAGCACCGGAAAGGCGGCCATCTGTAACGAGCGCAACCTTAAAACCCTTGTCCTGCAACACGCCCAGCGGGGGCATCAGCTTGTGCAGTTCCGGCATGCCGTTGGCCTTGGGACCCTGGAACCGCACCACCACCACCACATCCCTGTTCAACTCTCCGGCCCTGAAAGCCTCCTGCACCGCTTCCTGGCTATGAAAAACGCGGGCTGGAGCCTCGATGACATGGCGCTCCGGCGCCACGGCGGAGGTTTTCACCACCCCCTGGCCAAGATTGCCCTTCAGCAGCGCCAGCCCGCCGGTGGGCTGGAACGGATTGGCGGCACCGCGCAGCACCGCCTCGTTGCCGCTTTCCGTCGGCGGGTCCCGCCAGGCAAGCTCACCATCCTGAAGATACGGCTCCCGCATATAGGCCAAAAGCCCCTGCCCCATCACGGTCTGCACATCCTCATGCAGCAGCCCGGCCGCCAGCAGCTCGCGGATCAGGAACCCCGTACCGCCGGCGGCGTGAAAGTGATTCACATCCGCCTGGCCATTGGGATAGATGCGGCAAAGCAGCGGGCTGATGGCGGCGATATCCGCCAAATCTTCCCAGGTGATAGAAATACCCGCCGCCGCCGCCATGGGCAGCAGATGGATGGTATGGTTGGTGGACCCACCGGTGGCGTGCAGTGCCACAATCGCGTTCACGAAGCTGCGCTCGTCGATCATCCGGCCAATAGGCAGATAGTCATTGCCCAGCGCGGTGTGGGACATGACCCGCTGCACGGCAAAGCGCGTCAGCGCATCGCGCAAGGGCGTGCCCGGATTCACGAAGGCAGCACCCGGCACGTGCAGGCCCATGATCTCCACCAGCATCTGGTTGGTGTTGGCGGTGCCATAGAAAGTGCAGGTTCCGGGCGCGTGATACGCCTCACCCTCGGCTTTCAGCAGCGCGTCACGGTCGACTTTGCCTTCGGCGTAAAGCTGACGAATTTTGGCCTTCTCGCCATTCGGCAGGCCGGAAGGCATCGGCCCGGCCGGGATGAGCACCGCAGGCAGATGCCCAAAGGTGAGCGCACCAATCACCAGCCCCGGCACGATCTTGTCGCAGATGCCAAGGAAACATGCAGCATCGAAGGTGGCATGGCTGAGCGCCACACCGGTGGCCAACGCAATCACATCCCGCGAGAACAGCGAAAGCTCCATCCCCGCCTCGCCTTGCGTTACGCCATCGCACATCGCCGGCACACCACCCGCCACCATGGCCACACCACCCGCCGCGCGCGCGGCCTCGCGGATAAATTCCGGGTAGCTCTCATAGGGCCGGTGGGCGGAAAGCATGTCATTATAGGCCGTTACGATGGCCAGGCTTGCCCCCTGCCCGTCCCGCAATTGTGCCTTGTCCTGCACGCCGCAACCCGCGAAACCATGTGCCTGGTTGGCACAGCCCAACGCCTGACGTTTTGGTTTGGCGCTGGCGGCAGCACTCACACGTTGCAAATAAAGCCCGCGCCGTAAACGGCTGCGTTCGATGATGCGTTCAGTAACGGCGGCAAGCGCGGGATGAACCATTTCAGGGACTCCAGTAAATCTTCGGGTCGTGGCGCAGCACGGCGCGCACCGGCATGGCCTCAACCGGGCCCTCAGCCAAGGCCTGCTCCAACACCACGCGCTTACCTTCGCCTTCTATGTGCAAAGCCAGCAAATCCGCTTTCAGCAGTACTGGCAGCGTGAGGGTAATGCGCGGCTCGCCAGCATTTGGCGCGTTCATGGCTTCCACGCTTTGCCCCTGCGCCGGCGCCAGCGCCATGGCCAAACGGTCGCCACCAGGGAAAAAAGATGCCGTGTGGCCATCTTCTCCCATACCTAAGACCGCCGCTGCCAGAGACAAGGGCAATTGCGCAAACTGCGCCTCTATTGCCGCCCGCCCGGCCTGGGGCGAGGCAGCGCCATTATAAAGCGGGATGAACCGCGCGGCAGCCGCATTGTTGATAAGCAGATGCCGCCGCACCAGCGCCGCATTGCTGCGGGGGCTGGCCTCCGGCACCCAGCGGTCATCCACCAGCGTTACAATCACGCGGGACCAATCCAGCCCGGCCTTACTCAACTCGGCAAAGAACAGCCCCGGCGTGCTGCCGCCGGAAACCGCCAGCATTGCCTCCACCTGCACGGCCAGCCGGGCGGAAAGTGCGGCCGCCACATCACGCGCCAGTGCCTTCGCCAACACCTCCCGGTCTGGAAAGCCTTGCATCACATACTCCCATCGGCCCAGGTGCGCCCGTCCCGTTCAATCAACGCGATAGCCGCGCTCGGCCCCCAGGTACCCGCTGTATAGGGCTTGGGCGGCTCGGAAGACTGGCTCCATGCTTCTAATATGGGGTCGATCCATGCCCAGGCGGCCACCACCTCGTCGCGGCGCATGAACAGGGTCTGGTTGCCGCGTACCACGTCCATCATCAGCCGCTCATAGGCATCCGGGTTACGCTCGGCAAAGGCCGAAGCGAAGGTCATATCCAGCGGCACAGGCCGCAAGCGCATTCCACCAGGGCCGGGGTCTTTAATCATCAGCCAGAGCTTCACACCCTCATCCGGCTGCAAACGGATAACCAGGCGGTTTGGTACAATCGGCCCCGCCCCCTGGCCAAACATGGAATGCGGCACAGGGCGGAAGGTGATGACGATCTCCGACACGCGCTCAGCCAGCCGCTTGCCGGTGCGCAGGTAAAACGGCACGCCCGCCCAACGCCAATTTTCTATTTCCGCCTTCAGCGCCACAAAGGTTTCCGTGCGGCTGGCTTGCGCGCCAAGCTCCTCCAGATACCCTGGCACCGGCCCGCCGGCCGAAGCCCCCGCGCGGTACTGGCCACGCACCCAATTTGGCGCTTCCATGGGTTTCAGCGCCCGCAGCACTTTCAGCTTTTCATCACGCACCGCATCGGCATCCAGCATCCCGGGCGGTTCCATCGCCACCAGGCAGAGCAATTGCAGCATATGGTTCTGCACCATGTCCCGCAGGGCACCCGCGGTATCATAATATCCGGCGCGGCCTTCAACCCCCAGAGCCTCCGCCACGGTAATCTGCACATGGTCTATATGCGCGGCGTTCCATAACGGCTCAAACAATCCGTTGGCGAAACGCAACGCCATCAGGTTCTGCACTGTTTCCTTGCCCAGGTAATGATCGATCCGGTACACGCGGTCTTCTGGAAACACCTGCGCAATCGCCTCGTTCACGGCATGAGCCGAGGCGCTATCCTTGCCAACGGGCTTCTCTACCACCACTCTGGTGTTGCCCCGCGCCAGATTAAACCGGCCCAGATTTTCACAGATGGGCCCGAACAACGCCGGGCCGGTGGCAAGGTAGAAAATGATGGTGTGGTTTTTAAAGGCGGCCAGTTGCGCCGCCAGCTCCGCCCAGCCCGCATCACCGGTGGCATCCGCGCAAACGTAATGCAGCCGTTGCACGAATCTGCCCATGAGCGAAGCCGGTCGCTCCGCCCCCGGCACATGCTCTTCCACTGCCTCCCTGGCCATGGCAACGAACTCATCGCGGGTCAATTGCCCGCGCGAAACACCGATAAGCGCCGCCTCAGCGGGCAACTGGCCGGCGGCTTCGCGCTCAAACATCGCGGGAATGAGCTTGCGGCGGGAAAGGTCACCCGTGGCCCCGAAAACAACCAGCACAAAAGGCTCAACTGGGATCACGCGGCTTATCATCTGCACTCCTCCGGGATGCACGGCATCCTGAACATATGCTTACATGAAGTAATCGCGGCGGTGGGCGCCGTAAAGGACTCTTCTGCGCGCCCTTGGCCGGGGCGCGCACCCAGAGAACGGAGGCGTTATGGTTAAATTGTTCCAGGCCGCCACACGGGCTGAGAGGCCCTGGAAAAATGGCGGCGGCATTACCCGCCCGGTGGCAAGCGCACCAGGCAAAACACGGGAATTCGGTTGGCATTTGAGCCTGGCGGATGTAGCGCAAGCCGGGCCATTCTCGGTTTTTCCCGGCATTTCCCGGCTAATGGGAATATTGGAAGGGCGCTTGCGCCTGGAGGTTCAGGGCCTGGCGGCCGTGGAACTGGAACCAGGCGGGCCGGCTTTCGCATTTCCGGGGGACGCCCCCACCCATGGAGCGCCGCTGGGCAGGCTGGTGCGGGACATCAATTTAATGTTCGACCCGGAATGTTTTCACGCCACGCTGGATTATGCGGCAAAAGGCATTGAGCGGCCGGCGGGGGCAGCGGCGCATCTGGTGCTGGCGCTGGAGGCTTTGACCTTGAACGGCATGAGGCTGGAGGCGCTGGACGCGGCGTTGCTGCCTGCCGGAGAAGCGGTAAGCGCGCGAGGTGCGTTGTGGATTGCCGCACTGACGGCCATAAACTAACCCCGAAAACAGAACATTATTTTTCAACCTACAGGGAGATCGAAGCGATGGATGCAAGACATTTTCTACATTTGCGGCTGAGAGAGCGCGAAAGCCACGGGCCTCATGTAACCGGTGATGAACACATCGGGCTCAACGGGCGCCTTGCGGTTCTCATCACCAATACTGTTGGCACCATGTGGTGTGCCTATGTGTTCGCCGCCATCGCTCTTGTCAGCCTGCCTGAAGCCATCAAAGGTGGCGTGGCAACACTCATCGCGTGGGTAGCACAAACATTCTTGCAGCTCGTATTGCTGTCGGTGATTATGGTCGGCCAAAAGGTTGCCGCCGCGGCTTCGGATAAACAAGCCCTGCAAACCTATAACGACGCCGAAGCAATCTTGAAGATGCAGGCGGAAGTGCATCAACTGATCGAGCTGAATAACAACCTGACGGCAGAGATCCATCGCATGATCATGGAGAAACAATCACCGGCGCTTCCGGGATAAAGATCCATTCCCGAACTCGGGCTGCGAACAGGCGGCGCATCCAAAAACGCGCCGCCCGCCAGAAGCTCAAAACGCCAGATTATTCGCCTGCATCACCAGCGGCAGGGCGCGCACCGCCTCCAGCACCGCCTCTGGTGTTTCACCGTCGGTGGAAACCAGGCAGATGGCATCCTCGCCCTCGGCCGAGCGGCCCAGATGGAAGGTGGCGATATTCACCCCCGCATCCGCCAGCGTCATACCGAAACGGCCGATGAAGCCTGGCTTGTCCTTGTTGGTGACATAAAGCATGTGTGGCGCGAAATCCGCCTCCACTTTTATACCCTTGATCTCCACCAGGCGCGGCTTGCCATTGCCAATCAGCGTGCCTGCAACAGCGCGCGTGCCCTTCTCGGTGGTGACCGAAATGCGCACCAGGGTCTGGTAATCCCCGCTGCGGTCACTGACGGCTTCAGCCACCTCTATGCCGTGGTCGCGCGCCAGAACCGGGGCGTTGACCATGTTCACACCTTCCATCACCGGGCCCAGCAGCCCGGCCAGCGCAGTGGCATTCAGCGGGCGGTGATTAAGAGGAGCCGCCGCACCTTCATACTCCACCAAAATGCGCTGAATCGCGCCATCCTGCGCGCGGGTAAGCTGCCCTGCAAAAGCACCCAGCAGGCGGCACAGCTCCATATAAGGGCGCAGGCGCGGGGCTTCCTCGGCGGAAACGCTCGGCATGTTCAACGCATTGGTCACG
>JAKBCD010000045.1 GCA_021808205.1 Pseudomonadota bacterium
CTGGTCCCCACCACCGCGTGGTCACCATCCCGCACGCCCCACAACACATAGGCAAAATGCTCATCCGCCAGCCTGGCCGCGTTGGACAGGGCGGAAATCAGCTCCCCGATCATCTCCGGGTTGCTGTTATTCTCCTTAAATTCAGCCCATGAGGACTCGGCGGGCAGGGCGCGGAGATCGTTGATCAGCGCCAACAGCCGGGCGGCGGGCGTAGGAATATCGGTCTCACTCATCGTGTCATCGCCTTTGCCTTGGCGACCTTACCCTGTTTGGCGGTCATCTCAGTATACAGCGCGAAGAGTTTTTCCAGCCGTTCCGTGTCATTCCTGAACCGCCGGCCGATATAAATACGCTCCAGCACCTCATCATTGCGCTCATGCGCCGCGCGCAAATCGCCCGGCATTTTTTCCGAGGCGTATAAATCCGCGATGGTCGCGGGGAAATGCGCCTCGCGGGCGAGCAGAATATCCTCGGCGCAGCGGGTGAGGTCGGCCTTGTTCTTCTCGGTGAGCATGGGCACGGGGAAGGTGTTCCAGCCCAGGGTGTTGGAATAGCGGAAATCGGTTTTCATCTTACCGCAGACCGTCGCGATCCAGACCAGATGCAGGCGCGAGGCGATAAGCGCCATGTTCCAGAGCGGGGCGTCGTAGAGGGCGAAGGCTTCAGTGACGATCGGTCGCGGGGGCAGTAATCCTGTTGGCAGATAATCCCGGCTTTCTGAACTGACCCGGGGCACGATTATAGCGCTGATATAGTCGCGCGACCTTATCTCGACGAACCTATGGGGCTTTGTCGCCCAGGCCGCAGTTGCTGCCTTTACGCTCTGGCGGCGATATTCGGCAACACGATCGAATCGTTGAACCATGTCAATGCTTTGGCGAGCACGTTCAACTTCGTGGTCCTCAATCCAAAAACAGTATCTCTGAATTCCTTTGATGAATTCCTGAGCTCCGTAAATCGGCCTCAGAAACCCTGCGCCGATGCGGTCAACCGTTCCCAGACGATCATGATCTACCAAAAGATTCCCGCCATCCTTGGCAAAATTCCCTAAAATCATTTCCGACAAGGCAGATAATGGGCTCGACCGCTCTTGAACAAACACCGTTTCGCCCGGCGTCAGGTAGGGTGTAATCGCATCGACGTCTCGCTGTGTATCACCATAAAAAAGAGTCTTTGACGACCTTTGATTATGTGAGGCGAGGCCAAGGATTACGCATGTTACACCGGCGTTTTTTGAGGCAAGATTCGCCCACTTGAAAGACGTATGGGCGAAGCGAATTTCGGCCGCGCCCATCACGAGAGGCCAGAACTGCGAGACCTGAACGCCTTGTGTAACGGAGTTGGTCGTCACAAAAGCGGCTGACCAGTTGCCAACTCTTGCGCCATATTCAACGGCCTTGAATAAGAAACCGCAAACGTAGTCGAAGGACCTCCACCGATCTGTCCGGCCCACAAACAGTCTCTGAATATCCTCCTTTTGGTCGCTGCTCTGCTTTTTATCACCCACATATGGCGGATTCCCGCAGATATACGTCTCGCCACCCTCATTCTCAAAATCGATTTGAGCCTGGTCTAGCGGTGTATGAAACAAATCTTCGGCATGATGCTTCACGCCCGTCCCCGTCGGCGGGCAGACGCTCAACCAATCCAACCGCAGCGCATTGCCGCAGGTGATCCAGTTCATCGCGTCCAGCGGCAGAAAATCCTGTAACGCCTCCTGCTGGCCCCGGTACAGCACATCGCACTGATATTCAGCGATGATCAGCGCGAGGCGCGCGATCTCGGCCGGGAAATCGCGCAGCTCGATGCCGCGAAAATTGGTCAACGGAATGTCGCTGCGCCGCTCAGCCTCGCCCCGGCGCTGGTTGATGGCGGCCTCAATCGCCCGCATCTCCTTATAGGCGATGACCAGAAAATTGCCCGAGCCGCAGGCGGGATCAAACACCCGGATTTTCGCCATGCGCTTGCGTAAATTGAGCAACATGCGCGGATTATCATCCGCCTCCGCCAGTCTGGCGCGCAGATCATCCAGAAACAGCGGGTTCAGCACCCTCAGAATGTTCGGCACGCTGGTATAATGCATACCCAGCGCGCCGCGCTCCTCATCATCCGCCACGGCCTGGATCATCGAGCCGAAAATATCCGGGTTGATCTTTTTCCAATCCAAACTGCCAATATGCAGCAAATATGAGCGGGCGATTTTGGAAAAGCGTGGCACATCCGTGCTGCCGGAAAATAACCCGCCATTCACATAAGGTAAAACATCCGCCCAACGCGCAATCTCCGCCGCCGCCCGCGCATCCACCTTGGTGTTCATGGCGCGAAACAATTCGCCGATCACCTCATGCGTGTTGGAGGAATCCCTGGCGCTCATCTGCTCGATCTTCGCCGTGAAAATGCCCGCGCCGTTGAAAATGCCGGTATCCTCGGCGAAGAAGCAGAAAATCAGCCGCGCCATGAAATGGTTCATCTCATGGCGGCGCTGGGCTGTGCCCCAATCAGGGTTGTCTTTCAGCAGCTCCACATAAAGCCGGTTGAGGCGGCTGGTGGCGCGGATATCAAACGAGCTTTCGCGGATTTGGCGAACGGTGGTGATGCCGGCCAAAGCCAGGAAAAAGCCGAAATGGTTCGGGAAATCAGCATAGGCGCAGGCAACCGGCGGATCGTCTGATTGGAGGTCCTCGGCCTCGAAAATCTCGCCATCTGTCGCCAGAACAAATTTCGCCTTGGCCCGCGCCGTCGCCGGGCTGGCCCTCAACGCTGCGAGGGTCTTGGTAACCTCGCCGGGCGCACAGGTGGCGATATGGATGTGATTGGTTTGCAGCACGCCGCCAAGGTCAGATTTGTTGGAGTCACCCTTGCGCAGGCGCCTGATCGTGGTGTCCTTGTTCCCGAACGCCTCCAGAAAGGCATAGGGGAACTCAGCCGCATCAAACGGCCGTTCGGCCATGGCGGTAACGGCCTCTTCAATCTCAACAGCGTTCATGCCACCGCGTCCGTATCGCCCCGGGCAGGTTTGTCATCAAAAGCTCTGGGTTGAGCGGCTTGGCGCACACAGGCGGTCATTTTTTACAGGCTTTCGGCAAGAGGCAATTCTCCCGGCGTAGTTTGGCGGCTTTATGGTGGCGCGCAAAGGGGGCTTGTCCAGGTAGCGAACAGGAGGGACCCGCGCGCCCGCGTAGCGCGTTAAACGCGCTGGCGGAGCGGGCGCGTGGGAGGTGCCTGTTTGCCCACCTGGGCAAGCTTGGCTACAGGCCCAGCCCTTTGAACGCTACCGATGCGATTTTCGCCGCGGTGATGCTGGCGCTGGGCACAAGCGCCGTCTGCTTCATGCCGCTGCGCTCCTGGATGGCGGCGACAAGCTTGGCGCGGTCGTCGGTATACAAAGCGGTGGTTTCCTTGGCGCGCGAGAGGCCAACGTAGAAGCTTTTCTGGTCGATCAGATGCGTGGCGGCGCTCTCGGCATGGATGAAAGTGCGCTCGGCGGTGCGGCCCTGGGCGGCAAAGGCGGTGGCGACATAGCTATGCGCAATATGCTGGTTACGCGGGTCATCGAGCTTCAGCGTTTCAACCTTGCCCCTGGCCAGCCGGACCGTGGCGCTGCGCGTACTGGGGTCAATGGCGGTAATCTCGGCTTGCTGGCCGTTAATCCGGCCCAAGGCGCGGTCATTACGGGTGAACTGCATCTTATCTCCCGCCCGCAGCTCAATCGTCTCGGCAATAAAGGCCTGAGATTGTGCCGCCCCCCATTGCCGGAGCCGCCAGTCGATCGTCCTGCCGGTCTGGTCAGCCAGGGTTACCGCCGCCTTGCCGGTGTCGATGCCGGTTATCCTATAGGCCTGCGCCTTTGATACACCCTTATCGGCATAATCCTTGGCGAAGCGGATCATGTCGCCGATGGCATAGTTGTGCGGGTCTTTGGCCTCGGCGCGAGTCATATCTTTGGACACAAGCCTTGGCGCGGTAATCGCCGGACCGTGGAGCTGGCCACGCTCGGCAAGCGCATGGCGTATCTGCTGGGTCAGCGTGTCACGGCCCTCGCGTGAAGGCTCGATCACCAGGGCCTTTCGCCTCTCCTTGGCATCCAACATGGCGTAATCCTGGGCGATGCGGGCAAAGCGGGCTTCACGGGTATCGCATTGGATGATGCGCCCGCCGCCCGAATTCAAAGCTTCCAAGGCTTTCCTCGCATTGCCCTCCAGGCTTGCCTCCACCGCTGCTTTGGCCTGCTCGTTGGTCTGGCGCAGGATTTGGGTGAGACGGGCGGTTTCCATGCCCGCACCCTGTAGCTGGGCAAAGGCAGCGCCTGCCTCAACGGAGCCAAGCTGCGCCGTATCGCCCACCAACAGCACCCGCGCCCGGTGGGATTCGGCCAAACCCAACAGCTTGGCGGCATCGGCGGTCGAGATCAACGAGGCTTCGTCAACAATCCATAGGTGCTCCTTGGCCGTGGGGCGGCCCGGCGCGAGTAAGTGCCGGGCCAGCGTGTCGGCGCGGGCATCCAGTGCCTCGCCCAATACCTGCGCCGCCGATGCCGTGGGGGCGAGTGCTACCACCTGGATGCCCCGCGCCTCGGCCTCCCGCGCGATGGTCGCCAGCACGGTGGAAGTCTTGGCGGTACCCGCCGCCCCCTGCAACCCGATGACGCGGTTGCGGCTGGCGAGAATTTGCGCCGTTGCTGTCCGCTGCTCGTCTGTCCAGCCATGCCCGTGCATGGCGCTGCGCCGCTCGGCCTCGGCAACAGCACGGGCGGCGGCGATGGGAGACAGGATCGGCGCCACCTGCTGGCGGCCTTGTTCCTCCAACCGCAGCATCGTCGTCTCGTTGGCGATATTGGCGGCGGTGGTGAAGCCCTCAAAGGCCACGCCGCGCCGGTCATGGCAGTCGCGCGTTTCCAGCGCGCCAATCTTTTCCGCGCGGGCAATGGCGGCGGCGATGTCGTCATGCCCGACGTGCCCCATGCCAAACCGCCCCGCCGCCTCATGCAGCGCCGTAGTGGTAAACACGGATTGGCGTTCCCCCAGCATCGCCGCACCCTGCGCCACGGCCCGGTCAGCCGCCAACTCGCGCGCAAATTCTTGATCCGCGCCACTGGCAGATATTTCCACCCGCCCCTCGGCCTGCGCAACCAAACCCCGCCGCGCCTGTTCATCCCACCCGGCGGCCTCGGCGGCCTCACGCCATGCGCCAATCAGCTCAGCATGGGGCACGGCCTCTTTGGCCAGCCGCGTATCCAGCGCCGCAATCTGTTTCTCGGCGGCGCTGGCTTGTTCCCGGCTCTTGCCCCGCTCGGCAAGCCGGGCCTCAATCGCCGCACTGCGCTGGCTGAACGCTTCCAGCGTCGCCTCGCCAATACCGGCGATCTCGAAGGTCGAATCCTTGCCCCGCTCGATCCCGTAGCCCAGGCGCTGCACCCCGGCAGCCAGCTCCTGGCGGTAGATGGCGCCCATCTGCTTTTGCATCTGATAGAAGGCGCGCGGCTCCAGGCTGCGCCATTGCCCCGCCTCGTCCCGTGTCATGTTCAGGATGATGTTATGGGTATGCAGTTGCGGATCGAGCGCCCGGCTGGTGCCGTGCCGGAACGAGGCGATAACCAGATTGCCTGTGGCCTCCCGTCTGATTGCGCCATCCTCCCGGATGCGCGTGGCGGAAAAATGTTGCTCCGCCAATCCCAGCGCGGTTTTCACGGCCCGCTCGTGTGCCGCGATGAGGCGGCGGTCGCCCGCCACCTCCGCCATGATCGAAACGGACTTAGGCGCGCTGAAGGTTACGTCCCAGCCGGGCCGATGTTCCCATTCACCTTCGCGCATCGTGCCCAAGGTCTGACCGGCGACATGACCCGCCAAGAGCCGGGCAAACTGCTCATGGTCAACGGCCCCTGCCAGGTTCAGCGCCCGCGCGCCTTGGCCCAGCCATTCCGATGGGGCAAGGCCACCCTCGGCATAATAATCATCGGCCTCATAATAGCTGGCGGCCTGGGCGGCATTGGTCAGGGCGGAGATCGTGGCAACCATCACACCGGCCCCGGCCCGGACGGGACGTTGGGTACAGCCTCGGGCACGGCATCACCATTCCCGCGTCTGGGTTGCGCGGAACCCCAGAGCGTTCCCGAGATGTCAGCCGGTATAAAGCGGGGATGACGGGCCGGGCCACGGGCGTGGATATGGTCATCGGTCAGCTTGATCTTCGCCACCGGGAAGCCATCGGGCAGCAACAAATAAGCGGTATGCTTGGGCAGACGCAGCTCGCTCTCCAGCACGGCGGCCCGCACCTGGCGCGTGGCGCTCAATGTGCGCTGCGGTCTGCCGGTCTTGGGGTCGGATGTTTCCGAGATGGTGGAAATTTCCACTTCAACGCTACCGATGGTCTCGGAGGCCCATTCCCGGCTGGCTTGGTCAACCAGTTGCAGGAAGAGTTTGGTATTGCAGCACCCCAGCAAAGCCTCGGCCCCCTCCCGGCCGTACCGCTCCCGCATCTGGCCGATGGCCTGGAAGGTGAGAATAACACTCGCACCAAACTTGCGCCCCTCAGGCAGCAGCCGGGCCAAATTATCGACGCGAGGCAGGTCTGCCAACTCGTCCAGGACAAACGACAAGCTGCGCGTGGAAGAGGGAGCAAGCCCCAGGACGGCGGAAGCGGCGCACTCCAGCCACAACGCCATCAAGGGCTTCACCGCCTCAAAGTAATCCTCCTTCCTGGGCACGAATATCCAGGGTTTTCTGCCTTCGTGCTGGTCGATCCCCGCGAAGAAATCGGCAAAGGAGAAACAAACCTCCCCCTCTCGTGGCGCTGTACGCAGGAACATCAGCATATTGACGGCCTTGGCCAGCATGAACAGTACGCTGGCCGTGGCGCGCTCGGCGTCTTTTTCAAAGGCACGCGCCGAGGAGGTATGGGCCAGCCATGGCCCCAACTCCTCGCGCGGCATGGATTGCAGGGCATCCAGCAAGGCCTGAAGTGTGCACCGTCCCTCCTGCCAGAGCGTGCGCAGGATATTGGCCACGAGATTACGCGCGGCTTCCAGCCAGACATCTTTGTCGCGGTCACCTGTTTCGTTGATGAGGTAACGGGCAATCCGGGCAGCGTCGGCGGGATGTTTTAATTCGGCAAAGATATCCCAGAACGCCCCGCGTTGATCGAAGGGATTGAGGATCACGTCTCCCCGAGCTGGATCGTAATATGCGGCGGTGAATTCGCCGCTGGTATCGAAAACCAATGCAGCATGACCCCGGGCGGCAATGACGTCCAGGAGTTGGCGCAGGGCCGTTGTTTTGCCGGAGCCGGTTGTGCCTGCCAGGGCAAAATGGCGGGTTTCCAGGCCGGAGGGGATGGCAACGCTGCCCAGCCGCAAAGCGTAGCTGCTGCTCTCGGTTGCGGTCATGCGCGCGAGGGCCGCTTCGCTGACAATACGGGTGCCCGCGATGACCCGGTCGGCCAGCAATTCCTCCTGCTTGCGGCGGCGGCGGTCTGCGGTCAGCCACAAACCAGAAGAGCCCAACCCCAGACCAAGAAGCCCGCCCAGACCCGCGCGTTCGGCAAAGCCGATCGCCTCGTCGCGTAGGGGCTGGAAGGCTGCCCATTCCTTCACGCCGGTCTGCCCCGCTTGCCCCTGCCAGGTGACGATCAGCAGCGGGTCAGCGGGCACATCAGCCAGAAGAAAGCTGCTCAAATCGGCGATGGCATATTTGCCCGCCTCCTGCGCTTGCTCGGCGTTGGTGGTGATCCCACCCACAGCCAGCGCCCCCGCCATGGCGCTGGCGAGGAGTGCCCTGGCGGCGAAGCGGAATTGAGCATGGCCATCGGCACGCGCGCGGGTCCGCAAGGCTTCGGCATGGGCGCGGCGGTTCTTCGTGTTGGACATTATATATCTCCTGCAAGGGTGAGCTGCCGCGTGAAGGCAGCGTTGATTTCGGCGGTGAGGATGGTTTCATCGGTACGGGGACCGGCGGCGGCGCGGGCGAAGGCGTAGGCGGCGCAAGCGACAAATAGCGTGCGCTCGGTCAGCCGCTCGACATGGGCCAGCCGGGCGCTGAGCGCGCCGATCTCCTGGCCGATCTCGGCGGTAAATTGCGGCGCGGCCTGCTCGCCGGAGAGTGAGGCAATGCCTGCTCGCACACATTGCTGGAGCAAGGCGTAGGCCGTGACCTGGCGGTTCTGGGCGGCCTGCCGCAGCGCCTTATCCAGCGCCAGAGGGAGGCGCACGGAATGCTGGACATATCTCATCGTCCATCTCCCACCCGCAC